>CADBPH010000153.1 GCA_902796455.1 uncultured Bacteroidia bacterium | reverse complement strand
TAAAAATCGTCCACGATGAACTGACCTCCTTCATGGGCAGCAATTCGCAGGATATCAACCTGAAAGGGAATCCTGCCATCGTGTTGGTCGCGGGCTTGAACGGTTCCGGTAAGACGACGTTCTGCGGGAAACTCGCCCTGCACGTCCGCAGCAAGCGGGGGATGAAAGTCATGCTCGCGGCGTGCGATACTTTCCGTCCGGCCGCCATCGAACAACTCAAGGTCCTGGGCGAACAGGTGCAGGTCCCGGTCTATACCGAGGACGGGGAGAAAGATCCGATCCGGATTGCGCGCAATGCTGTCGCCAAGGCCAAGGCGGAGGGGTACAGTGTCCTGATCATCGATACGGCCGGTCGTCTGGCTGTCGACCAGGAACTGATGGATGAAATCTCCGCTTTGCACCGGAGCGTCCAGCCGACGGAGACACTCTTTGTCGTGGACGCGATGACCGGACAGGATGCCGTGGAGACGGCCAAGGCCTTCAATGACCGGCTGGATTTCGACGGCGTCGTCCTGACGAAAATGGATGGCGATACGCGCGGCGGTGCCGCTCTCTCGATCAAAGCCGTGGTCGGCAAACCGATCAAGTTTGTCTCTTCGGGCGAGAAGATGGAGGCCTTGGATGTCTTCCATCCGGCCCGTATCGCAGACCGGATCCTGGGCATGGGGGATGTCGTATCCCTCGTGGAAAAGGCGCAGGAGCAGTTTGACGAAAAGCAGGCCCGTGAGCTGAAAAAGAAAATTGCCAAGGACCAGTTTACCTTGATGGATTTCTACAACCAGATCCAGCAGATCAAGAAGATGGGAAACATCAAGGACCTGGCCGGCATGATTCCGGGCATGGGCAAGGCGATCAAGGATATCGATATGGACAATGATTCCTTCAAGGGGGTCGAGGCGATTATCCTGTCCATGACGCCGTACGAGCGGGAGCATCCGGATGCGATCAACGGCAGCCGCCGGCGCCGGATCGCGATGGGCTCCGGAACATCCCTTCCGGAGGTAAACAAGCTGCTCAAGCAGTTCGAGGGGACCCGCAAGGTCATGAAAATGGCCATGACGGGCAATCTCGCCCAGCGCATGAAGGGATTCCGAAGGTAGCTTTATTTCTATTTATATGACCAACAGGCTTTTCCTGGCTGTCTTGGCTGTCCTGCTCGGGGGACCGGTCATGGCCGCCCAAAACGGTATTTTCATCGAGGCGGAACGCTTTGATTCCGTCGGCGGCTGGTCCGTGGACCAGCAGTTCATGGACCAGATGGGCTCACCTTATCTGATTGCCCACGGGATGGGCGTGCCGGTGGAAGACGCGGTAACGACGGTCCGTATCCCGCAGTCCGGTGTGTACCACCTCTATGCGCGCACTTCTAATTGGACAGCTCCCTGGACGGCGGCGGAAGGCCCGGGTGCCTTCCGGGTGAAGGTACAGGGGAAGCCCATGAAGACCGTTCTGGGGACAAAGGGGAGCGGCTGGGAATGGCAATATGCCGGCAGCGTGAAGTTGAAGGCCGGGGTCACTTCGTTGGCTTTGAGCGATTTGAAAGGCTTTGACGGCCGTTGCGACGCCCTGTGGCTCACCCGGGAGGAAGGAAATGTCCCGCCCGGTGACGTCACGGCCCTGGAAGCCTTCCGACGCCGTTGCGGCGCCCTTCCGGAGCAGCCTTCCGACGGCGGACATTATGATTTGGTCGTCGTCGGCGGGGGAATTGCCGGTATCTGCGCCGCCGTCTCCGCCGCCCGTTTCGGATGCAAGGTCGCCCTGGTCAATGACCGTCCGGTTGCAGGCGGGAACAATTCCTCGGAAATCCGGGTTCATTTGGGCGGAAGAATTGAAATGGGACCGTATCCGGCCCTGGGGAGGATGCTGCGGGAATTCGGCCATTCCACCGGGGGAAACGCGAAACCGGCCGGGAATTATGAGGACGGCAAGAAAGAGGCGTTCATCCGTTCCCAGGATGGGCTTTCCTATTATCCCAGTTTCCGCTGCGTCGGCGTGGAAATGCTGGATGCGGGGACCATCGGCGCCGTCGTGATCCGTCATATCGTCTCGGGCGAAGAATTGCGGTTGACAGCCCCGCTGTTCGCGGACTGCACCGGGGATGCCAATCTGGGCTATATGGCCGGGGCGGACTGGACCATGGGGCGGGAAGGCCGGGATGAATACGGCGAAGCACTGGCGCCCGAAAAAGGAGACAAATTGACCATGGGGGCTTCTGTCCAGTGGTACAGCGTCGATGCCGGGAAGAAGACGGTATTTCCCGAATTTATATATGGCGTTCCATTCACGGAGGAGAGTTGCGAGAAAGTGAAAATGGGGGAATGGACGTGGGAGACTGGCATGAATCTGGACCAGGTCCGGGATTTCGAACGGATCCGGGACTACGGATTGCTGGTGGTGTATTCGAACTGGAGCTTCCTCAAGAACCATTATTCCCGCAAGGCGGAGTATGCGGACCTGGCCCTGGGCTGGGTCGCATATATCGCCGGAAAACGGGAATCACGTCGCTTGCTGGGGGATTATATCCTGAAGCAGGACGATGTGGACAAGCAGGTTTTCCATGAGGACCGCTCGTTCACGACGACCTGGCATTTCGACCTTCACTTCCCGGATCCGGCCAATTCCGCCCATTTCCCGGGCAATGAATTCAAGGCAGAGACGCGCCACAATCCCATCCATCCGTATGCCGTTCCGTACCGCTGCCTGTATTCGCGGAATATCGGGAATCTGTTCATGGCGGGGCGCAATATCTCTACGACCCATGTCACGCTCGGATCCACCCGCCTGATGCGGACGGGGGCGATGATGGGAGAGGTGGTCGGCATGGCCGCCAGTATCTGCGCACAGGAGGGAACGACGCCCCGCGGGGTGTATCAGCATTATCTGCCCCGCCTGCAGGCCCTGATGAAAGAAGGAGCCGCCCGGAAGGATATCGACCTTCCGGACAACCAGCACTTCAATGAGGGGGCTTATCTGCCCCGTCCCAAGGATATCGTTTTCGGGAAATAGCTAGTATTTCTTGACGTACATCCAGTCGACACTGATGTATTCTCTCAGGAGCTGGCGGATCTGCGGCTCATCGAAATCCTGGAGGATCAGGCCTTCCAGCAGCGTCATCATCCAGTTGACGTGCATCTGGACAATGAAGTCCAGCACTTTGTCATCCATGTCTTTGGGAAGATTGTTCCGGTGGAGGCGCCATGTTTTTACGGTCTTGACGGCGTTCTCTTTGTAGTCGGTCTGGTAGTTGGCGATTTCGGAACCATCTGATTTATAGTAAAGAATCTTGACAAGCTGTTTCATGCGCCGGAGTTTCATCACGCTGGCGCACAACAAGTCCAGCTGCTGCATGCCGACCTCGTCGGAGATATTTTCAGCAAGGGAAGCCGTCTTGACGCTTTCCATGATATTGTTCATGATATCGACAACCGGCTTGACGATGGTCTTTAAGATGTCGTCTTTCGAAGCATAATAGTTGTAAAGGTTACCGAGACTGACTCCGGAAACGTTGGCAATCTCTCGCATGGAAGTTTTTCTGAATCCCTTTTGGGAAACAAGTTTTTTGGTTGCATCGAGAATCTTACGATTGATCTCTTTTTTCAAGACCTGCATGGCAATGTTTGTTTTTACCATGTAAAGATATGTTTAATAAATGATTCATGCAATCACTATTTATACTTATTTTCAGTTTTTTTGTGAAAAGACAGGGTTTCGGGTTGCGGGGAGGGGTGCTTTTGGGCGGCCTGGCTGCGGACCGGTGGAAAACTGAAATAATCTTTGAAAAAAAATTGATTATTGTCGAAATAATATATAAATTTGAGGGCATGGGCGTTTCATGCAATGCATTGAACTTTTGACCAATCTAAATAATTAGTACTATGACTTACAACATTATCGACATCCAGGGCGTGGGTGAGGTCTATGCAGAGAAACTCATCGCCGCAGGCATCAACACAGTTGACCAGCTTCTCGAAAAAGGCGCAACGGCGAAAGGCCGCAAAGCGCTGGAGGAAGAAACCGGTATTTCCGGCAAGCTGATTCTTACTTGGGTCAACCATGCCGATCTTTTCCGTATCAAAGGCGTCGGCCCGCAGTTCTCCGAACTTCTCGAGGCTGCCGGTGTCGATACCGTGAAGGAATTCGCACATCGCAACGCAGAGAATCTTGCTGAGAAGATGCTTGAGGTCAATGAGGCCAAACACCTGACCAAACGCGTTCCGACGGTTGTTGAAATCCAGCGTTTCATCGACCAGGCCAAGGAACTCGAACCCAAGGTTACTTACTAATCTGCCTGTCAGATCGGACAAACCGGCCTTCGGGCCGGTTTTTGTGTCTTGTAGTAAAGGTTGTGTTCCGATGAAAACGTGGGTCAGACTGCTCTGTGTCCTTCTCCTTGTCCCTTATGCGGGACTCTTCGCCCAGGAGGAGGCGCTCCGGTACAGTGTCCGGGGTACGGTCCGGGATCAGGAAACCGGGAGGCCGCTCTCCGAGGTTGCCGTTACCCTGCCCGGAGGACGGTATGCGACGGTGACGAATATGGATGGCACTTTCGTCATCAAGTCCAATGTCCCGCCGCGGAGTGTCACTTTCTCTCTCCTGGGGTATCAGACGGTCACCCGGACGGTCCCGGACCGGGAAGATGTCACCGGGCTCTCCGTGGGAATGCGGCGTCTGGCGATTGCCCTCGATCCGGCCCGTGTCGTGTCCGGGGATCCGCTTTCCCTGATGCGGGCGGCCATCGACAAGATTCCCATCAATTGCCCCGATTCTCCGGAACTCTTTGACTGCTTTTACCGTGAGACCGCCCAGAAACGTTCCCGTTTCATCTATATTTCCGAGGCGGTCCTGAAGGTATACAAATCTTCTTTCAAGACGCCGTTCGCGATCGATCGTACCGCCGTGGTCAAAAGCCGGTTGCTGACCAGCCCGAAGCCGTCGGATACGCTGGGCGTCAAGGTGGTCGGCGGTCCGGCAACGGCGGTCGACCTGGATTTGGTCAAATTGCGGCAGGGTATCTTGGACCCGACCCAATTGCAGTATTACCATCTGAAACTGCTGCCGTCGGAGGTCATTGATGACCGGATGCAATTCGTTATCCGGATGACACCGGCTGTTTCTCCGGATTTCGCCATGAGCAGCGGGACGGTTTACCTGGACCAGGAAACGCTTGCTGTAACCCGGATTTTCTTGGAACTGGACGTCTCCGATGAAGAGAAGGCGACACGGGCCATGCTGGTGAAAAAGCCTGCAGGCCTGCGGTTCAAGCCCAAAGAGATGACCCTTCTGCTGGATTATAAGCGGGAGAACGGCAAGAGCCGCCTCTCCTATCTGAAGGTGCTGTACCGGTTCAATTGCGACTGGCGCAAAAAACTCTGGGCCACGGAGTTTACGGCGGTTTCCGAAATGGTCGTCACGCACCGGCATGCGCAGGGGGAAGTCGTCCCGATCCAGCGCGCCGAGGCTTTCCGTTCTTCGGAATCCCTCTCGGACAGGGCCCGCTACTTTGCGGATCCGGATTTCTGGAAAGCGTACAACATCATCGAGCCGACCCTGAGCCTGGAGAAGGCGGTGGGACGGCTGCTGAAATAACGTTCATCCTCAGCTAATACGGCCTTTTGTCGAGGTGCCGGTGCAGCATTTCCTGCAGGCGGCCCAGACTCTCTGCCGAATTCGCTGCGAGGATCGTGTCCGCCTGGCGCAGGGAAGGGGCTTGCCCGTCGAAGTTGCCGAGAACGCCGCCGGCTTCCTGCAAGATCAGTCCCGCCCCCGCATAATCCCAGGGATGGAGCCGGATTTCAAAGAACAGTTCTGCATAGCCTGCCGCCAGGCAGCAGAGTTCCAGCGCTGCGGAACCGAGGCGACGGATGTCAATGACTTCCATGAAGACGTCGTAGATAAACCCGGAGCAGGCTTTGGACAGATCTTTCCGGTAGGTGCTCATGGCAGAATAAAACAGACTATCCTCATACGGACGGGCCGAGACGTGGATCGGCTTGCCGTTGCAGAAAGCGCCGCCGCCTTTGCATGCGGTGTACAATTCGTTCCGCCAGGGGCTGTAAACCACGGCGATTTCCGGAATCCAGTTCCGCGTCAAGGCAACGCTGATGCAGCAGTCCGACTGGCTGCGGGAATAGTTGGTCG
>CADBPH010000152.1 GCA_902796455.1 uncultured Bacteroidia bacterium | reverse complement strand
TGACCGGGACCAGTACAAACCATATCGGACCTTTCACCTATCTGAATGACTTCGAAGAGGGAAAACTGCTCCCCACGAATACGATCGGATCGTCCCACCAGGGTGTCCATCCTTTCTACTCCAGCGGCATCGACCGTTTTGCTGAGTTCAAGTCCTACGTACCCGTCATGAATCCGCTGTATATCGAAGACTTCCCGCTGATGCTTCACTGGAGATATCAGGGACCTATGGCATTCCTCCTGGGCTGCAAGTATGTTCCGTCTTCGGTCATCCGGCCGAAGGGAACTCAGGCTGAGAGCTCAACATACAAATGGACAGAAATCTATCCGGTCCTGTACTCGGTCCGGGAAGACGGCCTTCTCAAAGTTTTCGGATGCTTGGATTCCGGAATCCCCAGCACCTCTACTCCCGGTCAGTTTACATTCTACTATGACGACGAACCGGAAGACGGATGGATTGACCTCATCAACACCCAAAGAGAGGCTCTGTTTACACGTGACGAATTATTCAAATAATTAACAACCGCGTTTCGCCCAGACGGAACGCACATAACAAAATTAACACATTGTAGCCAATGGAATCTATTGTAAAAGTCGTACATCTTTCGCACCGTTACACGACGCAGTGGGCGGTAAAAGACGTAAATTTCGAGATCAGCAACCACGGCGTGGTGGGCCTCCTGGGCTCGAACGGAGCCGGAAAATCCACCACGATGAACATCATCTGCGGTGTTCTGAACCAGACTGAAGGAGACATTTATATCAAAGGAGTCGATCTTCGGAAAGACCCCGTCGAAGCAAAAAAGCATGTCGGCTTTCTTCCGCAGCGGCCGCCGGTATACGGCGACCTGAATGTTGAAGAGTACATTACGTATTGTGCAGAACTTCGTTTAATGCCCAAAGAAGAGATTCCTGCGGCTGTTGAGGAAGCGATGAAGCGTTGCGGAATTACCCATTTCCGCAAACGCCTCATCCGCAACCTCTCCGGCGGTTACCAGCAGCGGGTCGGCATCGCCCAGGCGATTGTCCACAAACCGGAATTCGTCGTCCTGGACGAGCCGACCAACGGGCTGGACCCGAACCAGATTGTCGAAATCCGCCAGCTGATCAAAGAGATCGCGACGGACCGCGCCGTCTTGCTCTCCACCCACATTCTCTCCGAAGTCCAGGCAACCTGCGAGTACATCCTCATGGTTGAGCAGGGACAGGTTGTCTTCTCCGGAAGCATCGAAGAATTCGACAACTACATCGAACCGGACTCCTTCTTCATCGAACTGGCCAATCCGCCGGAGATCTCCGTCCTGGAGAGCCTCGACGGAATCGACCGGGTCGAGGCGGTCAGCCCGACACGATTCAAACTGCATTTCGACAAATCCAAAGAGACCATGCAGAAAGTCGTGACCGCTGCTGTCGAAGGCGGCTGGGGCCTGAGCGAATCCGTCCTGCAGAAGGTCTCGCTCGACGAGATTTTCGCCCAGCTTTCCGGTAAAAGAGAAAAGGTTGAAGCGTAAGAAAAGGATGCGGAAATGAAGATCATCTACAAAATTGCCAAAACTGAACTCAAGCAGCTGTTTTCCAGCCCGATCGCATGGTTGATCCTGGCGGTGTTCTCCGTCCAGGCCGGATCGATTTTCACCGATCTGTTCAACGACCAGGTGACCGTCAAGGAAGTCGGCGACTCCCTCCTGCCGCTGACAGAAAGGATATACTATTTCTTCTTCCGGAAGATTCAGGACTACCTGTATCTGTATATTCCGCTGCTGACCATGGGGCTGCTGAGCCGCGAGCGCAGCACCGGCTCCATCAAGTTGCTCTATTCCTCCCCGGTGACCAACACGCAGATTGTCCTGGGCAAGTATTTGTCCATGCTGATTTACAATCTGATGATCGTGGTCATCCTGTTAATTCCGGTCCTCTTCGGTGCCATCCACATGCCGAAGCTTGACTATGGACTGATTTTCTCCGCCCTCCTCGGACTCTACCTGCTCGCCTGCGCTTACGCTGCGGTGGGCCTCTTCATGTCCAGCCTGACCAGCTACCAGATTGTCGCCGGCCTGGCCACCCTGACCCTGCTGTCGCTCCTGGCGATGGCCGGAAAGATGTGGCAAAACGTGCCGGTCCTGCGGGATGTCGCCTACTGGATCAGCATCAACGGACGCGCCAACAACATGATCGCCGGCCTGATCGGCAGCGAAGATGTGTTGTACTTCGTCCTGATCGCCCTGTTCTTCATCCTGCTGACGATCTGCAAACTCAATGGTGAAAGGGAGAAGAAGGGATTCCAGCGGAAAGCCCTCGAATATGTCGGGATCATCGCCCTGACCGTGGCCCTCGGGTACGTGACGATCCTCCCCCGTCTCCGGTTCTACAAGGATGCGACGGCGACCCAGAAGAACACGGTAGCGGTTCCGACAATCGACGCCTTCAAGGCGGTCAAAGGAGACATCACCGTCACAACCTTCGTCAACCTGCTCGACAGGAACAACAGCTTCGGCATGCCGGATCAGCGGGTAACCGAAAAGAAGCGCTTCGAAAAATACGTCCGTTTCAACAAAGGGATGAAGTTCAAGTATGTCTACTACTACGGTCCCAATGTCAATCCGGACCTGGAAGAACTCTATCCGGGGACGACGGACAAGGAAAAGATGCAGAAACTCTGCGCCAGCCTGGGTCTGAAGGAGAAGATGTTCAAACCCGTAGAAGAGGTTGAAAAAGAATACGGCGTCGATCTTTCCAAGGAAGGATACCAGTTCGTCCGCAAACTCACTGCCAAGAACGGGAAGAGCTCCTGGCTCCGCATTTTCAACGACATGTCGAAGCACCCGGCAGAAAAAGAGATTGCAGCAGCCGTCAAGCAACTGTCCGTCGGCCCCAGCAAGATCGGGTACCTGACCGGACATGGCGAGCGCAGCATCGAGAAACTGGGCGACCGGGAATTCTTCGTGAATGTCAATGACATTACGTACCGCGGCTCCTGGGTCAACAATGGTTTCGCCCCCGTCGTCGTGGATCCCGCCCAGGGCATCCCTTCCGACATCGAAATCCTGGTCATCGCCGACCCGAAAAAGGAATTCAGCGAAGCTGAGATCGCGACGATCAAGGCTTATCTGGACAAGGGCGGGAATGCCCTCTTCTGCACCGAAAGCGGCCACCAGCAGTACATCAACCCCATCGCGGAAGCCATCGGGGTGGAATACCAGCCGGGCTGCCTGATGCAGGAGCATGAAGACCTTGATCCGGAGTTGGTTACAGCTGTCGTCGACAGTGGCGCCTTCGACCTGAACCGGCGCTTCCGGTGGATGAGAAGATGGAATTACCGCATCCCGATGGGCCGGGCGGCAGAATATGCCTTCACCCAGGACAAGGGATTCGAAATCATCAACACGTTCAATTCCGATCCGACCGGTGTGTGGAACGACCTCACCGGAGTACAAAAGAAATATCCCCTCTTGAGCCAGATGAAGAGAAAGGTCGGGGACAAGGAGCAGCACATCATCGTCTGCGCCGAGACCGACTGGCTCACCAACGCCGAATCCTCCCGGAGGAGAGCAGGCATCAATCAGGAGAACACCATCCCCTACGGCTATGCCTTCTCGTTCCTGAGCGAAGGGAAATACCCTTGCGATACCGACCATCCGTTCGAAGAGGACCGGGAACTCAACGCGACCCTGAAAACATCCACGGTGGCGAACATCCTCTTCCTGGCAGTCATTCCGCTGCTGATGGTCCTTCTCTGTGCAATTATCCGAACAATCCGTAAAAGACAATAGGAGCTATGAATACGACATTGAAAATTATGAAAAACGAGTTGAGGAAGCTCTTCTGCTCGCCTATTGCCTGGATCGTTCTGGTCATCTTCTTCTTCCACTGCGGAAGTACTTTCTGCGAGTCCATCGAACCGAATCTCCGGTGGAAAGCCCAGGGCTATGACCTGGAGCATCTCACCTACGACCTGTTCGTCGGGTACCGGGGCCTTTTCAACGTGATGTTGAGCAAGATCTTCATCTACTTCCCGCTCCTGACGATGGGTATCCTGAGCAAGGAATACAGCGACGGTTCGATCTTCCTCCTCTACTCTTCCCCGGTATCCAACCGGAAGATCGTTTGGGGGAAATACCTGGCCCTGGTGGTCTTCAGCTTGTCCTTCCTGGCCATCTTCGGACTGTTTATCGCTTACAGCCGCATCATCGTGCCCGACCTGGACCTGGGGATGGTACTGGCCGGCCTGTTGGGATTCTTCCTGCTGTGCTGCGCCTATTCGGCGATCGGCCTCTTCATGTCCTGCCTGACCAGTTATCAGGTCGTCGCAGCGATCGGTACTTTCGCCGTGCTCGCCCTGCTGAACAATATCGGCAGCATCGGCCAGGAGAATCCGCTGATTCGGGACATCACCTATTGGTTCGCCCTTAACAACCGGACCTCGTATTTCGTCAATGGACTGATCTGCAGCGAGGATGTCATTTACTTCCTCGCTATCATCGGGATGTTCCTCTCGCTGACACTGGCGAAACTGCATTTCGACCGGACCAAGAAAGGGGTGCTTCCCAAGATCGGCCGCTATGTGGGCATCATTGCCGTCGCCTGCGTGGTCGCGTTTGTCAGCTCCCGTCCCAAGTTCATGTTCTACAGCGACCTGACGAAGACCAAGAGCAACACCCTGACGCCGGCCAGCCAGGAAATCATGAAGAAACTGGACGGCCCGATGACGATCACCTCGTACGTGAACCTGATGGACCAGAATGTCCATTACGGACTTCAGCGGAATTTCAAGAATGATACGAAGATGTTCACGAAATATCAGCGTTTCAAACCGGAAATCAAGCTGAAATACGTCTACTATTACCATGACTGCGACAACAAGCAGCTGGATGTCCGCTTCCCGAAGCAACCGGATGTGAACGAAAGGGCGAAGATCCTGGCGAAGGGATACCGGCTCAAGCTGGAATCCTTCCTGACGCCGGCTGAGATCGACAGCATCACCGACCTGTCCGGAGAAGAGTACTTCCTCACCCGGGAAATCTCCTACAACGGCAAGAAGAGCTACATCCGGATGTTCGAGGACATGCAGAAGTATCCGAGCGAGGCTGAGATTTCTGCGGCCATGCGGAGATTGATTGACGAGAATCCGCCGGTATTGGCCTTCGCCTCGAAAAACGGCGAGCGGAGCATTTACCGGAAGGGTGACCGCGACTATTTCACGTTCGGACGGAATATCCAGATGCGCAGCGCGCTGATCAACCAGGGTATCAATACGGAAGAAATTGATCTGGAATCGATTGACCGCGTTCCGGACCGGATTCTCTCCCTGGTGCTCGCCGATCCGCAGACTGCTTACAGCGAACATGAACTCGCTGTCATCAAGGAGTACATCGCCCGTGGCGGGAATCTGGTGATCGCCGGAAGCGAAGGCAGCCGTGATTTCCTGAATCCGGTCCTGGCCGAACTCGGCCTGCTCTTTACGGAAGGCATCATCGTGAAAGAGTCGGAACAGAATTCTCCGGAATTCCTGGTCTGCAACATTTCGAACGGAGCCGGGAATGTTTCCCCTACTTTCCAGCGCCTCAAGGCCATGGGGTATCAGATTACCGCTCCCCGGAATATTCCGCTCGGACAGTTCGAGGACAAGGGATATACGTTCTACCCGATCTTCAGCACCGACCCGGAAGGCTGCTGGGTTGAGAAGACCACGACGAATTTCATCGACGAGGTCCCGGTATTCGAGCCTGAAAAGGGCGATGAAGCCTGGAACAACCAGCCGTTGATGATCGGCGCGGTCCGGAAAGTGGGTGACAAGAACCAGAAGATCATTGTTCTGAGCAACGCGGACTGCATTTCCAACAGTGAACTCGGAATCGGACGGAAAGGCATCCGGGCAGCGAATTTCTACCTCGCCCTCGAGCCCGCCCGCTGGTTCACCGACGGACAGTATCCGGTCAATGTCGGCCGCCCGAAGGGGAAAGACACCGTCATCAAAGCGAACTTCGACCAGCTGGGTTGGCACAAAGTTGTCTTTATCTGGTTCTTCCCGTTGCTGCTGGCCGCCATCGGAGCGTGGATTGTCATCCGCAGGCAGAAACAATAGTTACGATTTTTGGCTGACGATTGCTTATATATTTTTTTTAACGATCTTTGGCCATTCAGTATACCAAACGTGATGAATTGGCTGGCAGGTAGTAGGCCTAGCGATTAATTGACTGACAATCTGTTTTCTGGCAGATAGCAAGCCAGCAATTGATTGGCTTGCAGATAGTTGACCGCGATTAACAGTAAGGGGATGACCGAATGTCCACGTGACAACCGGTCATCCCTTTTTAAATCTACTCCGCAACCCCACCCCAGACGGCGCGACCGGGAAAACACGATCGCAAAAAGCGCGACCGGGAAAAGGCATTTTACACGGAGCCACCTTGCAGGACACTCAAATGGGTCATGCCGTCAAATGACCCCCGTGGCAAGCCGGGCACTTTACACCAACCCCACCTACAGATAGATCCACGCCCCT
>CADBPH010000151.1 GCA_902796455.1 uncultured Bacteroidia bacterium | reverse complement strand
TCGCGGCTTCGCCCTGGAGCAGCCACTTACGCTCGGAACATTTGTCCCTCAGCGCATTGGAGCAGTTGATCCAGTCGGGCGCATCCGGCCCGGACCCCTTTCCGGTTCCCGGCGTTTTCGATCTGATCATCTCCAACCCGCCTTATTTCGAGTCGTCCCTGCAAAACCCGGATGCACGGGAAGCCGCCGCCAGGCACGCGGCAACGGCCGACAACGCCTTTCCCGACGCCCCGCTTTCCTTCCGGACGCTCCTTGATTTCGCCCAGCGGTATCTGTCCCCCACCGGCCGCCTGGCACTGATTCTGCCCAGCGACCGGGAAACCGACCTGCTCCGGCATGCCCGGATGCGGGAACTGTATCCGGAGCGGATCACATCGGTCAAAACCGTCCTGCGCAAACCGCCGTCCCGGATCATCGCGGAATTCTCTCCCCGGAGAACGGCCGCCCTTCCCGGCGTTGCTCCCGGCCTGACGGCAAAAAAAGAAATCGTCATCCGCGAGGACAACGACTTCTCCACTGAATATAGACAATTGGTGAAAGATTTCTACCTCTGGGGTTGACCTTTGCCCGCACCGCCGGAGCGGTCCCGATCATGGAGCCGATGGATCTGCTGGCGGCGGAACTTCTCTTCGCCCAGATACAGTTTCGCGATCTTTTCCGCAGAAAGAATCTTTTTGTATTTCTCCATGTAGCGCTGGTCGATCTGGCCCGAAGCGGCGATGGCTTTCAGGTAACGCTCCGTCAATGCAGACAGCTCTTTCCCGGTTTTTCCTTCCTCCACCGCTTTCTGGAGGTCATTGAAGGATTGCATTGTTTCCTTGAACGCGGCATCACGTTCCTGAACCGATTGATTGTACAACGGCCAGAATTTCTCCGCCTCTGCCGGCGTCAAATCCATTTCGGTAGTCAGGAATGCGATTTTCTCGTTCCGCATTTTTTCCCGCCAGTCTTTGTTCTGGGGGCAGTCCGCCCAACTCATCCCTCCGGAAAACGTCAGGGACAGGACGGCAGTCAACAAATATTTAACGATTTGTTTCATATCCAATACGTTCTAAAGAGGTTCCCGTATTAATCAAATAAGCGACGATGTCATCGTCGGAGACAGACGAATCCGAATCTTCCGCCTCTGCAAAGATGGAGTACGGATCCGTCACCGGAATCAGGTCCGCATATTTCAAATGCTCATATTCAGAGATTCCGACCTGGTCGCCGACCGTCTTGCGCAACAACGCCGTTCCCGCCGTAACCATAATCAGGAAAGCAGCGGCCATGGCCAGGTACGGCCGGAAACGCACCCAGGCAGAAGGCGCTGCCAGCAGGGGCGCAGGAAGATCCGTACCCTTCTCGGGAATGGCACCCAACCGGTCTTTCAACCCTTCGAAATAGCCCTGAGGGACATCAAAGGGGAGCTTCCGCAGCCGGTCGTCCTGAAGTATGTCTTTGTTTTCCATCATATTCAATCCTTAGACACCGATTTGCATGAAAAGTTAAAAGTTTTTTTTCAATTCTGCTTTGATCTTCTCATAAGCGATATGGTAAGAAGCCTTCAGCGACCCGACCGAGGTCCCCAGAATCTTGGAAATGTCCTCGTAGCTCAAGTCCTCATAGTAGCGCATGACAAATACCAGCCGCTGTTTTTCGGGCAATCGCGCAATGGCCTTGGCCAAAACGCGCTGTGCCTCGGAGCCGTTGAAATAGGGGTCGTCGTCGATCTTGCGCTCCTGCTGCGCGTCCAGGCTCTGGAAAGACAGGGCGGCTCGGACCCGCTGGCGGCGCAGGAAATTCAACGTCTCATTCGTCGCAATCCGGTATAGCCATGTATAAAACTGCGCATCCCCCCGGAAGGAAGGAAGCGCAGTCCACACTTTGATGAATATTTCCTGAAGGAGATCGTCCGCATCTTCATGCGAGCAGACAAAACTCCGGACATGCCAATAGAGCCGTTCGCTGTAGGTATCTACAATTGCGCGGAATGCCCTCTCCTGCTGTCCATCGTTGTAAATCTGCAATATCTCCTTGTCGGTCACCTTTTTATCGCACGTTTAACTGCACACGCGATGCTCTCTGCATTCAAACCGTATGCCGCCATGAGTTCGGCCGGTGTCCCAGTTTGTCCGAAAACGTCCCCACCGTTGACGAATTCGACCGGCATCGGTGCGCGGCGGGCCAGGAGTCCGGCAATCAGTTCGCCCAATCCTCCTGCGCTGTTGTGCTCCTCCGCCACGACGACTTTTCCGCTCTTGCATGCGGAAGCCAAGATCGTCTCTTCATCCAACGGTTTGACAGACGCCACATTGACAACTTCGACCGAAATGCCTTCCGCCTCGAGGGCTTCGGTGGCCTGGAGGGCTTCCCAGACCATATGGCCCATGGCGAAGACCGTCACGTCCTTGCCTTCATTCATGACGTAGGCCTTTCCGATTTCGAAAACCTGGTCTTCCGGCGTGAAATTCGGCACGGAAGGGCGGCCGAAACGCAGGTAGACCGGCCCGTCCCATTTCGCAGCAGCCAGGGTGGCGGCTTTGGTCTGGTTGTAATCGCAGGGGCAGAGCACGGTCATGCCCGGCAAAGCACGCATCAGGGCGACATCTTCCATGGTCTGGTGCGTCGCGCCGTCCTCGCCCAGGGTAATCCCGGCATGGGAAGAGGCGATTTTCACATTCGTCCGCCCATAGGCGACTTCCTGGCGGATCTGGTCATAGACGCGTCCGGTAACAAACTCCGCGAAAGAACCGATGAAAGGGATTTTGCCCGTGATGGCAAGCCCGGCGGCAACCCCCACCATGTTGGCTTCGGCGATTCCGCACTGGATGAACCGTTCCGGGAAGGCGGCTGCAAAAGCATCCATTTTCAAGGAGCCTTTCAGGTCCGCCGTCAAGGCGACAACCCGGCTGTCGGCCTGGCCGGCCTCCAGGAGTCCTGCTCCGAACCCGCTGCGGGTATCTTTCTTTCCTGTATCTGTATACTTGGTCATACTCTTTCGATTTAGCGTGTCCTAATAATCTCCCAGTGTCTCTTCCAGCTGCTTGAGCGCTTCTTCGCACTGCTCGGCGGAAGGAGCCTTTCCATGCCATTTGTGCGTGCCGGACATGAAGTCCACCCCGTGGCCCATTTCCGTCTTGAAGAGAATCATGACCGGTTTCCCCTGCACAGAAAGGGCCTGTGCATAGGCATCCAGAATCGCATTGAAGTCGTGTCCGTCCGCCACGATCACGTGCCAGCCGAACGCTTCCCACTTGCAGCGGAGGTCTCCCTGGCCGGCCACCTCGTCGACCGGGCCGTCAATCTGCTGGCCATTCCAGTCCGTCAGGGCAATCAGGTTATCCAGGTGATAGTGCGCGGCGAACAGGGCCGCTTCCCAGATCTGGCCTTCCTCGCTCTCGCCGTCCCCGCACATCACATAGACCTTCTCCGGCGCCCCGTCCAGTTTCTTGCCCAGGGCGATGCCTGCCGCGGCAGACAGTCCCTGTCCCAGCGAACCGGATGCCTGGGTGATTCCCGGCAAGCCCTTGTCAACAGAAGGATGTCCTTGAAGACGTGTCCCGAATTTGCGGAATGTAGCCAGCTCGCTGACCGGGAAATATCCCGCATGGGCCAGCAGGGAATAGTATACCGGCGTCACATGACCGGCAGAAAGGACGAACACATCCTGCCCGGCGCCGTCGCGGGTCCATGTCCGGGGATCGTGTTTCATCACCCGGAAATACAAGGCGGTCAGGAAATCCGCGCTGCTCATGGAGCCGCCGGGATGACCGGACTTTGCCGCGGAAACCATCCGGACAATATCCCTCCGCACCTGGGAGGATATCTTTCCTAGTTCTTCGACTGAGTACATATCTTACAGGTTTTCAGCTTCTTCCACGGCCTTGAAATAACGGTATGAACTCACTTTGAGTTCTCCGACTGCCGACTCGTCGCAGACAATGATGCCGTCATTGTGCGCCTGCAGGCCGGACAGGGTGCAATAATGGGACATCGGCCCCTCGACCGCATCCTTCAAGGCACGGGCTTTCTTGCTGCCGAAAACCAGGATCACGACTTCGCGTGAACCCAGGACAGTGGCGACCCCCACGGAAAGGGCCTGGCGCGGCACGAGATTCATGTCCCCGCCGAAGAAACGGGAATTGACACGGCGGGTGTCTTCGGTCAGCGTCACGACGCGCGTCCGGGACTCCAGCGACGAGAACGGCTCGTTGAATGCGATATGGCCGTCTTCGCCGACACCGCCGAGGAAGAGGTCGAACCCGCTCGCATCGACGATGGCCTGCTCATACGCAGCGCATTCGGCTTCCAGGTCGGGTGCTTCTCCGTTCAGGATGTGGATGTTCTCCGCCGGAATATCGAGCCCGTCGAACAAATACCGGTGCATGAAAGAATGGTAGCTTTCGGGGTGCGTCACAGGAAGCCCGACGTACTCGTCCATGTTGAAGGTAATGACATTCTTGAAGGACACTTCCCCATCGCGGACCATACGGATCAGTTCCGCATAGGTCTCGATCGGGGTGGAACCCGTGCAAAGACCCAGGACAAAAGGAGCGTTTGTCCGGGCAGCCTTTTCCCGGATCCTGTCGGCAATGCGGCGGGCGGCCCAGAGGGAACCCGCCTTGGAATCATCTCTGATAATAACTTTCATGGTTACGTGTTATTTCTTGGTTTTTGGCAATTTCAGGAAAACTTCGATGGCCTGGTATTCTGCCATCCCCAGCTCGTCGTACAGACGGGCCGTGTTCTGGGTGCGCTCTTCGGCCCGCTGCCAGAACTCCCGCGGATCGTCACCCGGGAAAGGAACGATATCCTTCTGCGAGAGGTGACGGAAAATCGCATGACGCTTCTTGATCAGTTCGTCCGGACTGAGCGGAACGGCCATGTCCACGCGGCCGAGTTCCCACTCCATCCAGGCGCCCCGGTAAAGCCAGATATCGGTCTGCTCCAGCCAGGTCTCGCCTTCCGCCTTGAGCTGCTCGATACTCTCCAGGGCGGCTTCGGTGCAGACCCGGTGGGTCCCATGCGGATCGGCCAGATCGCCGGCCATGTAAATCTGGTCCGGTTTGAGACGGCGGATCAGGTCTTTGATAATGTCCAGGTCAACCTGCGTGCACGGCAGCTTGGTCACACCGCCGGATTCGTAGAAGGGCAGGTTCAGGAAATGGACATTGGTCTTGTCGTTCAAGCCGAAAGAGCGGTCCGCACCCCGCGCCTCGCTGCGGCGGATCGCCGCTTTCAAGGCCAGCAGTTCCTTGGGTTCCGGTTCACCCGGCTTCTTGGAGCCTATCAGCGCCTTCACTTCGTCGAAGCGGTCGCCGAATCCGAGCTGATACGCCGCGTCCATGTGCTGGAGAACGACGTCATCATGGACTGCCAGGTCGCCGGAAGTCTCATAGGCCACATGCACATCATGCCCCTGCTCGACCAGCCGGATGAAGGTTCCGCCCATGGAAATGACGTCATCGTCAGGGTGCGGGGAGAAAATGAGCACTTTTTTCGGGAACGGAGAGGACTTCACCGGACGGGTGGAGTCATCGGCATTCGGTTTTCCGCCGGGCCACCCGGTGATGGTATGTTGCAAATCGTTGAATACATCGATATTGATCTTGTCGAACGGTCCGTACAGATCCAGCAACTCTCCCAGCGAGTTCTCCAGATAATCCTGCTGGGTCAGTTTGAGGATGGGCTTGCCGACCCGCTGGCAGAGCCAGACGACGGCCTTGCGCACGAACTTGGGCGACCACT
>CADBPH010000150.1 GCA_902796455.1 uncultured Bacteroidia bacterium | reverse complement strand
GTAGCTTTGGTCTCATCCTTGATCTTCTGCTCGGTCTCGGGCGTTCCGTCCCAATGGCACAGCAGGAACTTCCCGGTCTGGATCTTCGCCTTGAATTCCTCCCAGTCGTCACACTTCTCGATGTGGGCGTCGCGGAAGGCCATGGCCTTTTCGTAAATCCCGCGCTGGATGTCGTCCAGCAAGTCCGCGATATGTGCGGCGATTCCTTCCAGGGACATGGTCTCCTTCTGGAGCGTATCCCGGCGGTGCACCTCGACCGTTCCGGCCGCCAGGTCACGCGGACCCATGGCCAGCCGGACAGGTACGCCCTTGAGCTCCCATTCAGCAAATTTGAAGCCGGGACGCAGCGTATCGCGGTCGTCGATCTTCACGGAATGTCCGCCGGCAAGCAGTTCCTTGCGGATCTCCTCCATCTTCTCCAGAATTGCGGTCCGCTCCTCGGGTGTCTTGTAAATCGGAACCATGACCACCTGGATCGGGGCAAGCTTCGGCGGCAGGACGAGACCGTTGTCATCGCCATGCGCCATGACCAGGGCGCCCATCAGGCGGGTAGAAACGCCCCACGACGTCGCCCAGACATACTGCAGTTTCCCTTCCTTATCCGTGTACTGAACGTCGAACGACTTGGCGAAATTCTGTCCAAGGAAGTGGGAAGTACCTGCCTGCAAAGCTTTTCCGTCCTGCATCATCGCTTCAATGGTCAGCGTGTCGAGCGCACCGGCGAACCGCTCGTTGGGGCTCTTGTGACCGACAATCACCGGAAGGGCCATCCAGTTCCGGGCAAAGTCCGCATAGACCCCGACCATGCGCCGTGCTTCTTCCTGCGCCTCTTCGCTGGTAGCGTGGGCGGTGTGCCCCTCCTGCCAGAGGAACTCGGCTGTCCGCAGGAAAAGGCGCGTACGCATTTCCCAACGGACGACATTCGCCCACTGGTTGCACAGGATCGGCAGGTCACGCCAGGACGTGATCCAATTCTTATAGGTACTCCAGATAATGGTCTCGGACGTAGGACGGACAATCAGTTCCTCTTCCAATTTTGCCTCCGGATCCACGACGACACCCTTCCCGTTCGGATCATTCATCAGGCGGTGGTGTGTCACAACGGCACATTCTTTAGCAAAACCTGCCACGTGCTCCGCCTCCCGGCTGAAGAAAGACTTCGGGATGAAGAGCGGGAAGTAGGCATTCTGCACGCCCGTGGCCTTGAACATGTCGTCAAGCACCCGCTGCATTTTCTCCCAAATCGCATAGCCATAAGGTTTTATGACCATACAGCCGCGCACCGAAGACTGCTCGGCCAAATCGGCTTTCACCACCAAATCGTTATACCATTGTGAATAGTTTTCCGACCTTTTCGTTATCTGATCTGCCATGTTCTACGTATATTTTTGAATTTATCGTTTTTATTTCTAAAATTGCGGAACAAAAAAGGTACGGTAATTGCATAACCGATTCTAAATTGTCCCGTTTACGGGACACAAAGATACAAATTATTATTAATTATAGGAGAACCGACGATGAAAACGAACATCACACTTCTGCTGGCAGCAGCACTGTTTGCTTTTACAGCTTGCGGTACCGCGTCTCAGTATGCTTCCTCCGGGCAGCAGTTCCAGGACGGTATCTACTATAGACCTACGACTGAAGACCTCCAGATCGCTCAGGCCTCCGACAACGAGGTGAGCGCGCTGGTCGAAAAGACGAAAGGCTCTGAAATCTATCTCAGAAGCGGGCAGAACGACACCTTGTTCCTGCCCGACAATATGGCAGCCACCTTCAAGTTCAACCGCAAGGAAGGGACCACCTCGGTGACGGTTTTCGATCCGGAACCCACCATCGACCTGTTCATGGGATATTCCCCGTGGATGTACTCTTCCTGGCGTTGGAACCCCTGGTATTATGACTCCTGGTATTGGGGAAGCCCCTGGCGCTACCGCGCCTGGACCTGGGATCCCTGGTATTACCGGGGCTGGGGATACCGGTGGGACCCGTGGTACTACGACTCTTGGTATTGGGGTGCGAATCCCTGGTACTATGGCGGTTATTGGGGATACGACCCCTGGTACTGGGGCTATGATCCCTGGTACTACGGCGGATACTGGGGCCCGGGCTGGTACGGCGGCTATTATGGTGGTTATTACGGTGGCTGGTATGGCGGCTGGTATGCCCCGCACCACAGCTGGCACATGCACCACGGAACCGAGAACGGCCGTTACTGGGGTGCCCGTAACAATACCGTTCCGATGCGCCGGGGTGACGGAATGGGCACGGTCGCTTCCCATGTCAGGAGAAGCGCTTCCACCTCCCGTCCCGCCAACGTTAACACCCGCAGCAATGCCTCCCGCAGCGGCTCTGCCGTCCGCCGGGTAGCCGGAGGAACCGGAAACCGCAGCGCGGCGACTGCTGCCACGAGCCGGACATCCTCCACTTCGACGGTCCGCCGGAGCTCCCCCGCAGCACGCACTGCGACTGCTTCCAGCGCCGTCCGCAGCACCTCTTCCGGCGTACGGTCTCTCCCGGGCACTTCCCGGAGCACGAGCTATTCCACTCCTTCCCGGAGCAGCGCTACCGCCGGCAGCGTTTCCCGGAGCAGCGCTTCGTCCAATTACAGAAGGCCGTCCAGCTCCAGTTCGTCTTCCGGCTCGTCCGTAAGCAGGAGCTCTTCTTCCTCGAACTATCGCAGCAGCGGCTCCACCTCGACGTACCGTTCTTCCGGTTCATCCTCTTCCTACAGCAGGAGCTCCGGTTCTTCCTCCAGCGGATCCTACCGCAGCAGCGGCAGTTCCTATTCCGGAGGCGGATATTCCGGCGGCAGCTCTTCCGGCGGCGGATACTCGGGTGGCGGCTCCCACTCCTCCGGCGGTTCCTCCGGCGGCGGACACAGAAGGTAAACCCCGGCTCCCCACTCCCGGGGAACCTGGCAACAACTGACCGACCTGAAGTATTAACCTGATTATTCCAAAGAACATGAAACGTACAATTATTCTTATAGCAGCCCTTGCCTTCTGCGCCACTTCCTTCGCACAGAACGAATATGACGCACTCCGGTACAGTACCAACAATTATTATGGTACCGCCCGAAGCATCGCCGTCGGCAACGCCATGACAGCGGTCGGAGGCGACCTGGGCGCCATCGGTCTCAACCCTGCCGGCTCTGCCGTCAGCGGATACTCGCAGTTTACGCTCACGCCGAATGTCAGCCTGGTCGCAACCCAGGCGACTTATGATGCCGTTCCGGGCAAAACCGGATCCGTCCTTTCCACCCGAGACAGCTGGTCCCGGTTCTCGATGCCGAACTTCGGCATGGTGTTCAACTTCGACCTGCACCGCCGCTCGGGGATCCGCAACATCAGCCTCGGCTTCATCGGCAATGCCACCTCCAACTTCCTCGACCGGATGGCCGCAGAGGGTGACAACAGTGCCACCTCTTTCCTGGGCCAGCTTGCCGCGGCAACGACCGGCATCCCGACTTCCCAGCTGGAAAGCTACAATTCCGGAGCTCCCTGGAATTCGGTCATCGGATACAACACGGACATGATCTCCGCCTACGGCAGCGGCGACACGGATTATATCGGTGCCACCGAAAAGCTGTACGGAGACGAGATTACGCTTGCCGGACCGCTGTCCCAGCGCTACGGACGCCAGTCCTCCGGCAACAAGTATGACCTGCTGTTCAATGCCGGCATGAATATTTCCGATGTCCTGTACATCGGTGCCAACCTCGGCCTGGTCTCCATCGACTACAGCACGAATACCTACTTCAAGGAAGCAGCCCTGGACCCCAACCAGTTCGGGATTGAATATGCAGACGGCTTCGTTTCCTATTTCGACAACATGCGGTATCGCCAGCACATCGATGCGACGGGCAGCGGCATTTACGGGAAACTGGGCTTCATCGTCCGGCCGGTCGGCGGACTGCGCATCGGCGCCGCCTTCCAGACCCCGACTTCGAATTTCATCACAGAGCATTGGGTGTACTCCGGTGACATCACCTTCAGCGACCGGTCCAACTCGGAGACTTCTCCCGAAGGTTCCTTCGAATACAGGCTGACCTCGCCCTGGCGCTTCAACGCCGGTGTCGCCTACACTTTCGGTGCCATGGGATTCCTCAGCGCGGATTATGAAATGTGCGACTACAGCCGGATGCGTTTCCGCGAGGTCGGGACGAACGACGACAGCGAGTTCAGCTACGAGAACAGCAACATCCTCAACTACATGGGCATGTCCCACATGCTCCGTCTCGGGGCCGAGATGAAGGTTGTTCCCGAAGTTGCCCTGCGGGCAGGTTACAACCTGACCACGACTCCGGAGCGCTACCTGGACACTGTGGGCAACAAAATTGCCCCGTCGGCTTCCCGCCACGCCATTTCCTTCGGCTTCGGATACAGTTCCAAGGGTTCTTTCTTCGCAGACTTCGCCTGCCGCGGAAACTTCCTCCCGAAAGAATACATCTATCCGTATGACAATTACATCGACGGAACGGACTCTCCGGAAATCATGAACAAAATGCAGTTGTGGGACATTGTCGCCACATTCGGCTGGAGATTCTAGAAAGTTTCTATACAAAGGAGGCTGACTAAAAATTTTAGTCAGCCTCTTGTTTTTTGTCGTGAAGGGCCTTTATTGCTTTTTCAGGAACAGGATACTGTCCGGTCCTTCATTGAAAAGCAGGTCCATGACGGACAGATCGGACTGAAAGCCATATTTCCCGGAAAACACCTGGAAATAGGGCTTTTCCAGTTGCAGCTCCGCCAGGATGGCATTCGGACGCTTGGGATGGATCGCTTCCCTGTAATCCCGGCCGCAGACTCCTGATCCCGGAAGGACAAACTTCTCCGTCGGGACCAGGGAAACGGGCAGCCCCATCTTATCCAGGAAAAAGCGGATCAGGGTCAGGTTGAGTTCCCACAGGGTCTCGGGATGGCTGTCCAGGATGGCGAAGAAAGGATCCATGTAGTATTCGAAAAAAGCGGAACTGCGGTAGGCCGAAGTGATCGCCCGCTGCGTCCGCACTACCCAGGGAGTCGAATAATCCACACGGATCCGGGTAATCGGAAGCGAGTGCGTCCCGCCCTCGTGGACCACGGGAACCAGAAGATTCTCCACGCCCTGCGACGAAAAGATCCGGCACCGGTTCCGCCAGGACTGCTTCTGGTAGTTCTCACAAGCCTCCAGATACGCCTGACAAGGAATTACCCTGCCTTCCGACAGGGTAATTCCTTGCGCAAGTGCCGCAAACCAGGACACCGGCGGGCAATATGCCGTTGAAAAAATCACTTAATCGATCGATCCTTTTTCGTGATAGTCACTGGCCCGGACAATGCCGCGCTTGGAATTCCGGATGAAATTCAGGATGATATCCCGCTCGGAAGACTGCGGGAAACCGGCTTCCACTTTGGCACATCCGTCAGAGATGTTATATCCCTGATAATAAATCGTATCGTAAATATCCTTGATGTTCCGGATCACATCGGAGGAGAATCCGCGGCGGCGGAGTCCGACGATGTTCACACCGGCGAAGCTGATCGGCTCCCGGCCGCACAGCGAGAACGGAGGGATGTCCTTGTTGATCTTCGCCGTCCCGCCGACCATCGCGTGGCAGCCGATCCGGGAGAACTGATGCGCTTTCGCGCCGCCGCCCAGGATCGCCCAGTCCTCGACATCCGTTTCCCCGGCGATACCGACATAACTAACCAGAATACAGTGACTTCCGACATTGCAGTCATGGGCGATATGGACATAGGACATGACCAGCGTGTTGTCACCGACCCGGGTGACACCCTTGCCGCTGGCCCGGGTACCCCGGTTGATGGTAGCGCACTCCCGGATGGTCACGTGGTTTCCGATTTCCACATACGTCACTTCCCCGTCGAATTTCAGGTCTTGCGGAATGGCACCGATTACGGCTCCGGGAAACACCTCGCACTCCGTACCGAGGGTGACATAATTATAAATGACGGCATGGGGATGGATCTTGCAGCCGTCCCCGATCTTGACATCGTCGTCGATAAAAGCATACGGGCCGATCTCGATATTGTCGCCGAGAACGGCATTCGGGCTTACGGAAGCGAGCGGATGAATCTTATTCATATTGTTCAGACTTTGATCGTATTCTTTTCCAGCACCTCAGCTACAGCCTTGGCTGCCAGGGTATTGAGCCGGTGACCGGGCTTGTACGCCGTCACGCGGGCAGACAGGAAACCGCCGGCCAGGCGGAGGTCTCCGATCAGATCCAGCAATTTGTGCCGGCCGCACTCGTTGTTGAAATGGAGCTGGAGATTATTCAGATAGCCCTGTCCGGTCACCTCCAGGGAAGGATGTCCGAACAGGCTGGACATCCGGTCCAAGGTCTCCCGGGAAACGGGATGCTCGACAATCACGATGGCATTGTCCACATCCCCGCCCTTGATCAGGTTATTGGCGAACAGGTATTCGATTTCATGGAAAAAGACAAACGTCCGGCAAACGGCGATTTCACGGGCATAATCCACACCCGCATCCCACCGGGCTGTCTGGACACCCAGCACCCGGGAACCGAAATCCGTTGTCACATCATAAGAGAAGGTAGACGACGGCGAGATTCTGACCCATGCACCGGTCTTCTCGTCCTCCACTGACACTTCCTCGGGCAATTCTACCAGGCGGCGGGGCTGCCCCTGCCGTACCAGCGCATCCGAAGAAAAGGCTTCGGCATAATAGCGGGCACTTCCGTCCAGGATCGGAACCTCCTCTCCCTCAATCTCCACAAAGGCATTATCAATGCCCATCCCCGTCAGCGCGCTCATCACATGCTCGATCGTCGAAACCGATACCCCGTCCTTGGAGATCGTCGTACTCCGGGCCGTATTGCTGACATGGGCAGCGACCGCTTCGATGCAGGGGGTCCCCGGAAGGTCCATCCGGCGGAAGACAATTCCGGTATCCACCGGAGCCGGGGCAATCGTCATCGTCGCCCACTTGCCGGTATGCAGGCCCTTGCCTTCGAATTTGTAGGTGTTACTCAGTGTCTGCTGCAGCATGTCTGTCATATTTGTCGTTTATCAAGAGCGGCAAAGATAGCACTTTTTTCCGGAAGGGCAATTACTTGCCGGCATCATCTCCTTTTCCCTGCGAAGGAACTGCCTGTCCCTGACGCTTGAAGATGGCATAACTGCGCATGAAATTCCGGGACGGGATGGCCGGGGATCCCAACAGGACCTGGCCGGACTCCCGCACATTCCCGATGACGCCCGCCTGGGCGGCGACGGTGGTATTGTCTGCAATGGTCAGGTGGCCGACGATGCCGACCTGCCCGGCAAGGATGCAATTCTTCCCGATCTTGGTCGACCCGGCGATCCCGCATTGGGCGGCCATGACCGTATTGTCCCCGATCTGCACATTGTGCGCAATCTGGCATAAGTTGTCGATCTTCACCCCGTTGCCGATGATCGTAGACTCCATTTCCGAGCGGTCGATTGTCGTACAGGCGCCGATTTCCACATTGTCCCCGATGATCACATTCCCGATGTGCTCGATCTTCTCCCAGGTACCGTCCGCCTGCGGCGCATTGCCGAAGCCGTCGGAACCGATCACGGCATTCGAATGGATAATCACATTGTCGCCGATGACCATGCCCGGATAAATGCAGACGCCAGGATAGATGATGCAATGCTTGCCGATCTTGGTGTTGTCACCGACATAAACATTCTCGTAAATCTTCGTATAATCCCCGATTTCAGCATGATGGCCCACATAGGAATGGCTTCCCAGATACACCTTCTTTCCGAATTTGGTCGTCAGGAACCAGGACGAGCGGAAACCCCGGTGCCGCCGGTCGGTCCGGCGCTGCGCAGAGACGTACTTCAGCAGGTCCGCCAGGGCCGAATAGGCATTTTCCACGCGGACCAGCGTGGGAGTCACCGGCTGCTTGGGCTGGAAATCCTTGTTCACCAACAGGACACTTGCCCGGCAAGTATACACGTATTTTTCGTACTTGGGATTGGCATAGAAACACAGTTGTCCCGGTTTGCCATGTTCGATCTTCGCAAAATCTGTCACCTTGGCCTGCGGATCCCCATCAACCGTCCCCTTCAGCACCTGAGCCAACTGTTTAGCGGAAAATTCCATCTTATCGTTTAATTTTTGTGCAAAAATAAGCACAAATCCTTCAATTCTAAAAAATATCCGAAGAAATCATCCTATCAAATCCCGGACCACCCGGCCGGAAAGTACCGGAATTGTCCCTGCACGGGGGCAAAAAGGAAGATTTTTTTTTATTTCCTGAAAAAATCCTTACCTTTGCAAACGTGAGAAGAGATAGGGGACGACGGTGTCTCCTATCTTCTTTTTTGACAGCCCCTCCCGGGCTTTCCGAAAAGAAAGGAAAACATGGACGAGAAAACCATCAGGAATGCCATGGAAGCACCCGTAAAAGACCGGGGATGCTTCCTTGTCGATGTCACCGTCGGTGCCGACGATGACATCGTGCTGACCATCGAGTCGGAAAACGGAACCGTGGACATGGAAGACTGCGTCAGCCTCAGCCGGACCTTCCAGGAGATCTTCGACCGCGAAGTGGAAGACTATTCCCTGACGGTCACCTCCGCCGGCCTGGACCAGCCTTTCAAGGTTCTCAAGCAATTCCTCAAGGCGGTAGGCACGCAAGTGGAGGTCCGTTTCAAAGGAGGACGGAAGCTCCTGGGGACCCTGACGGCGGCGGACGAAGAGAGCATTACGCTGGCCTATACCGCCCGCGAGGCCGTGGAAGGGAAGAAAAAAAAGGTGGACGTCGCCCATGAGGACCGCTTCCCGCTCGAGGGGATCAACTCCGTGACGCCGCATATTGATTTTGAATAATAATAGCATACTTCATAACAATGGAATCAGAAAAAATAGACCTCAAAACCGCCTTCTCGCTTTTCAAGGATGAAAAGCATATCGACAGGCCCGTGATGATGGGCGTTCTCAAGGATGTCTTCATCACCCAGCTTACGAAAACGTTCGGCTCCGCCGACAACTTCGATGTCATCATCAACGTGGACAAAGGAGACTGTGAAATCTACCAGAACCTGGAAGTTGTCGAAACGGTCGAGAATCCGAACACGGAGATCTCCCTGGAAGAGCTCGAGAAAATGGGAGAAGACGATTATGAACTCGGTGAGACCTTCACGCGCCGCGTGGAACTGAAGGACTTCGGCCGCCGTGGCATCCTGAACATCCGGCAGAACCTCCAGGGCCGCATCATGGACATCGAAAAAGCCAACCTGTACAACAAGTACACAGACAAGATCGGCGAGATTTTCACCGGAGAAGTCTACCAGACCTGGGCGAAAGAAGTGCTCATCCTGGACGAGGACGGAAACGAGCTGCGCCTGCCCAAGAACGAGCAGATTCCGGGTGAACATTTCAAGAAGAATGACACCGTCCGCGCCATCATCAAGAGCGTGGAGATGAAGAACAATACCACGCCCTACATCATCCTCTCCCGGACCTCGGACGAATTCCTGACCAAGCTTTTCGAGCAGGAAGTCCCGGAAATCTACGACGGACTGATCACCATCAAGAAAGTGGTGCGCATCCCCGGAGAACGGGCGAAAGTGGCTGTCGAATCCTATGACGACCGCATCGACCCGATCGGTGCCTGCATCGGCGTGAAAGGTTCCCGCATCATCGGCATCGTCCGCGAACTGCGCAACGAGAATATCGACGTCCTGCAGTGGACGGCCAATACGCAGCTGCTCATCCAGCGCGCCCTGAATCCCGCAAAGATTTCCTCCATCGACATGGGCAACGGCCCCGAGGACAAGATCAAGGTATTCATGCAGCCGGATGAGGTCAAAAAAGGCATCGGCAAAGGCGGTTGCAACATCAAGCTCGCCGGCATGCTCGTAGACCGGGAAATCGAAGTCTGGAGGGAACTTCCGAAGAATGAAGAAATGGACGAGGAAGAAGATGTGCTCCTGAGCGAATTCACCAACGAAATCGACGAGTGGATCATCGAGCGCCTCCAGGCCATCGGCTGCGACACGGCGAAGAGCGTCCTGGCCCTTTCCCCCGAGGATATCGCCAAACGGGCTGACCTCGAAGATGAGACTGTGACGGAAGTCATGGACATCCTCCGGGCTGAATTCGAAGACTAATTTTAACGGAAACTTAACACAAGGGGTTATTATATGGCAGAAATCAGACTGAATAAACTGACACGGAAATTCAACATCGGCTTGCAGACGCTGGTGGACTTTCTCAATGAAAAAGGGGCCGGATTGGATCTAAACCCGAACGCCAAGGTATCCGAGGACTATCTCCCCGCCTTGGAGAAGAAATTCGGCGAAGACCTCAAGGCCAAGCAGGATTCCGAAAAAGTGGATATCAAGCTCAAGGAAATCATCGAGAAGAACACCCGGCGCCAGCAGGATGAAGATGACTTCGAGCCGGTGAGGGAAACCATCATCAAGAGTACGAGCCTGGCTTCTGCTCCTCTCAAGAAAGAAGAAGCGCCGGCTCCCGCGCCCGCTCCCGAAGAAACACCGGAAGAGGTGCCCGTGATCGAAGCACCCGTCCAGGAACCCGAACCGGAGCCCGTAAAGGAAAGTGCGCCCGTCGAACCGGAGCCTGTTGAACCCGAGCCAGTTAAAGAAGAAGAACCTGCCGTTCCCACCCCTGAACCGGAGGAAATCCCCGAACCTACCGCACCGACCCCGGCGGAAGAGACCCCTGCACCGGTCATCGAGGAAACCCCTGCCAGTCCGGCTCCGGAACAGCCCGAAGAACCCCTTCCCGCCCCTGCGGAAGAAAAAGCGCCGGCTCCCGCCGTGGAAGCCCCGGCTGCTGCCGGCCTGAAGATTGTCGGCAAAGTGGACCTGTCCCAATTCGACGCCCGCGGAAAAGGCAAGAAACGCGAGCGCATCACCAAGGGCGGCAGCCAGAAAGTGGACGTCAACAAGATTGACAATACCCAGGATGCCAACCGTGGCGGCAAGAAGCCTGCGGACAAGAAAGCCCGCGGAGGCGATGCCGCGAAGGCCCGCGAACAAGCGGCTTCCGGCAAGGGACGCCGCCGCGACCGGGACCGTTTCAAACCGGCGATGACGGAAGCCGAAGAAGAGGAAATGCAGAAGGAAATCCAGAAGCAGGTCAAGGAGACCTACGCCCGGATGAACGAAGGCAAGAAGAGCAACTTCGGCGCCAAGTATCGGAAAGAGAAGCGGGAACTCGCTTCCCAGAAGATGCAAGAGGAGATGGAGGCGGAAGCCGCTGAAAAGAAGATCCTCAAGGTCACGGAATTCGTCACGGTCAATGACTTGGCGACCCTGATGAACAACACGCCCGTCAACAAGGTCATCGGAGCCTGCCTGAACCTCGGGCTCATGGTTTCGATCAACCAGCGCCTCGACGCAGAGGCCCTGGTCCTTGTCGCCGAGGAATTCGGATACAAAGTCGAGTTTGTCACGGCGGAACTCACCCAGGAAATCGAGGACGACACGGTGGATGATGAATCCAAGCTCCAGACCCGTCCGCCGATTATCACGGTCATGGGCCATGTCGACCACGGAAAGACCTCCCTGCTGGACTACATCCGCAAGACGAATGTGATCGCCGGTGAAGCCGGCGGCATCACCCAGCACATCGGCGCCTACAATGTCGTCCTGCCCTCCGGGCGGCGGATCACCTTCCTGGATACGCCTGGACACGAGGCCTTTACGGCCATGCGTGCCCGTGGCGCCCAGCTGACCGACCTGGCCATCATCATCATTGCGGCCGACGACGCCGTGATGCCGCAGACCGTCGAGGCCATCAACCATGCCCAGGCGGCCGGCGTCCCGATGGTCTTTGCCATCAACAAGATCGACAAACCCGGCGCACAGCCGGAGAAGATATACCAGCAACTCTCCCAGATGAACATCCTGACCGAAGCCTGGGGCGGCAAATACCAGAGCCAGGAGATTTCGGCCAAGAAAGGCATCAATGTGGACAAACTGCTGGAAAAAGTCCTGCTGGAGACCGACATGATGGACCTCAAGGCCAATCCGGACCGGCTCGGCAGCGGCGCCGTCATCGAGTCATCCCTCGACAAGGGGCGCGGCTACCTGGCAACGATCCTGGTCCAGAACGGAACCGTCCACAAGGGCGACATGATGATCAGCGGATCGTACTACGGCCGTATCAAGGCCATGATGAACGAGCGCGGACAACTGGTCAAGGAAGCCGGTCCGTCCACCCCTGTCTCTGTCCTCGGCCTGAACGGAGCCCCGTCCGCCGGTGAGAAATTCAATATCATGACCGACGAGAAAGAGGCGAAGGCCATTGCCGGAAAACGGGAGCAGCTGCTCCGGATCCAGGGCATCAAGACCCAGAAGCACATGACCCTCGAGGAGATCGGACGACGGATTGCCATCGGTAACTTCAAGGAACTCAACATCATCGTCAAGGGCGATGTGGATGGCTCCGTCGAGGCGCTCTCCGATTCGCTCATCAAACTCTCCACGGAAGAAATCCACGTCAACGTCATCCACAAGGCGGTCGGTGCCATCTCCGAGTCCGATATCATGCTGGCGACCGCTTCGGATGCCATCATCATCGGCTTCCAGGTCCGCCCGTCCACAGACGCCCGCAACATGGCGGAAAAAGAAGGGATCGAAATCCGTCTCTATTCCATCATCTACGATGCCATCAACGAAGTCAAAGACGGTATCGAAGGCATGCTGGAACCGGAGAAGAAAGAGGAAGTCACCGCGACCGCCTTCGTCAAGCAGACCTTCCACATTTCCAAGGTGGGCACCACCGCAGGCTGCCTGGTCAAGGAAGGCAAGCTGACCAAGTCTGCCAAGGTCCGGCTGATCCGCGACGGCATTGTCATCTATACCGGCGACCTGTCCTCCCTCAAACGGGGCAAGGACGATGCGAAAGAGGTCATTGCCGGAATGGAATGCGGTCTGGGAATCTCCGGATACAATGACATCAAAGACGGCGATGTCATCGAAGCCTTCCAGATTGTGGAAATCAAACGCTCGCTCTAGACAAAGAGCATCATCGCGAACGCATACAGAATGAACGCCTGGAATGTGATGCGGCCTCTGCTATCAGAGGCCAGCATCACATCCGTTGAATTGTGCTGATACATCCAGTCCAGGTCTTTCTGCCGGGGATACTTGACCCGGGCCCATTTCCGGATCAGGTTCCCGTCGTTGAAATAGGTGGCACCGCCATTGGACCGGTTCAAGGAGATCAGGGTGCGGTAATCGGCAAAATACAGATACTTCCCGACGCCGGGCAACGGTTCCTGCGGGAACGCCGCGGGCGTGGAAGCAGCCAGCAGCAGCGTCGTAAACCCAGCTTTCTCAGACATTTGAAGCAAATCCCGGATCTGCTCCCACCCAGGGGTTGAAAGGGCCTCCACATCGTAGACGGACACCACCATCACGGCCGGGTCACAAGCCAGGGAATCACAGTATGTCCCTTCTGCATCCGTAAAGGAGAGCACCGGATAATCCGTTTCCTGGATATTGTCCTGCCGAAGCATGGTTTCCGTACGGACGAAGGTCCAGGTCGAGTCCGGAAGCCGGTCCAGGGTAAAGACCCCCTGCTTGCCATTCTTTTCGTAAATGAAGGTGGAAACGTAAGCGTCCTCCTCCCCTTCCGCCGCCGGGGCCGCAGCCATCAGCTTGGACGAGGTATTGAACGGGGTAAAATCCATCAACGGGATATAACGCAGCGAATAGGCGGCGAACACGGCCGTGGAAACCGCGACGATCCAGAAAGCGGCATAACGGTGGTTCCGGGGCTTCCCGTAATCCCGGGCAGGCAGGAAAGCAACCGCAGCCAGCAGGCACAGCCCGACATTCTTCAGGAAGGTCTGCGCATGGGTCAAGTGGATGACTTCGCCGAAACAGCCGCAGTCCATCGCGGGATTGAAAATCCATAACACCAGGGTCACGAGGGTAAAGAATGCGGTCAGAAGCGCGGCCACCATGGCGGCCAATTTGCGGTAAACACCTGTAATCAAGGCGATACCGGTCAGGGCTTCCACAAAGGAAAGGATGACGGCGACAGGAAGGCTCGCTCCCTTGAGGAAACCGACATGGAAGAAATTGAAATATTCTCCGACGACCAGGCCGGCTCCCACCGGATCCATCAATTTGAAGATGCCGGACAAAAAGAAAACAACCCCGATCAAAAAGGCGGAGGCGCGCCGCAGTCCAGAATGTATACCACTCATAATCAACCTATCACAGCGTCAACAGTGTTACGGATTTTTTCAAATATCTCTTCCGGAGGCAGCATGGCTCCTTCCTCCGAAGCGCAATCGATACGGCAGAAACGGGGATCCACCTCGCATTGCCGCAGATAGACCTCCCGGACCCGCTTCTGGAAAGCGATATCCGCCTCATGGATATCCTGCCTGCCCGAAAGGTACGCCCGGTCATCCCCTCCCCGGGATGCGGAGAGTTTCTGCTCGACAAAACCGACAGGCACGTCCAGGAAGAGGTTCAAGTCCGGCCGGGGCAGGTCGAAGAGTCCGAACTCCGTATTGATGATCCATTCCCGGAGTTCTTCCCGCTCCTGCAGCGAAGCGATCTTTGCGCACTGGTAGGCGATGTTGGAATACACGTAACGGTCCAGCAGCAAGGTCCCGCCCGCCTGCAAGGTATGCAGCATCTCCGCCCGGGCACCGTGCCGGTCCTCCGCGTACAGCAATGCAACCAATTGGGGATGGACTCCCTCCAGCGAACCGAATCCGCCCCGGAGGAATTTACCGATCAGCTCTCCATACAAAGGGGCGTCATACCGGGGGAAATGAATGTAATCCACCGCTCCGAGGCGATGTTCCAGATATTCTCTCAGCAACCTGACCTGGGTGGATTTGCCCGCCCCGTCAAGTCCTTCAATGACCACTAACATTTCTGAGCACAGGAATTAATTGATAATCAGCCGGGAGCCAGCTCACAGACTCCAATTCTCCAACAGCCAGCCAGCGGGCGGCCTCATGTTCCAGCAAAGCCAGGTGCCCGGATTCGACCCGGCACAGGAAGCAGTGGAGTTCCAGGTGAAATGCCGGATAGTCGTATTCAACGACCCCGAGGGGGGCTTCAATGGCAACGCAGGTATCCAGCTCTTCGCGGATTTCCCGCACCAGCGCCTCCTCCGGCGTTTCCCCTTCCTCGATCTTTCCTCCGGGGAACTCCCAATATCCCTTGAAATCACCGTACCCCCGCCGGACCGCGAAAAACTTCCCGCCGGAGCAGATGACCGCCGCTGAAACCCGGACCCGCTTCATCCGCGTCAAGGCCGCTTGAAACCGTCCTGCTGAGCCCGGGCGGACATTTTCGCAATGCGGGTATCCAGGTCAGGATGGGACGAGAACAACTGGTTGACCGCGCTGCTCTGACGCTGGTTCGAGCTGGAGGACAGCTTCTTCAACTGTTCGAAAGCAAGGGCGATCGCCCACGGATTCTTGCCGGCGCCTTTCAGGAAAGCATAGCCGTAATCATCCGCCTGGCTCTCCTGTTTCTTGGAATACTGGGCATTGACCAGCGCCTCGCCGAGCGACCCGAGTCCCGCATCGGCCAGGGCACCGATGGCGCCACCCTGGGAAGCCATCGCATCCGTCGCGGCAGAAGCCAGCAGGGCGGCACGATACTCCTTTTTGGAATGCTTCAGGGCCACATGGCCGATCTCATGGCCGATGACGCCGAGGACCTGGTCATCCGACATGATGTCCATCAAGCCCGTATATACCCGGACACTGCCGTCCGCGCAGGCGAACGCATTCGCCTCATTGGTCTTGTATACCTTGAAATTCAGCGGCACGCCGTCCACCGAATTCAAACCCTTCGTCAGCTTTTTCAGCCGGGTCACATAGGCGTTCCCGTCCGGCAGGACTTGATTCTGCTTGTCGAGCTGGACCACGGAAGCGGCCACATACTGCCGCATCTGCTCATCGGTCAAGGTAACGGCCTGCAAGGCCTTCGCACCACCCTGCAGCGCACGCGCCGCATCGAACTGGGTGGAGCAGGACACACATACCAAGGCTGCCAAAGCCAGATAATGGAGTTTTGTCATAATTAAATTCGATTTATTCGCGTAAAGATAGTGAAAGTTGGGGAATAATCCTCTATCTTTACCCCTGGAAACAAGCAGAAAATGAAAGGAAAGACCGACATCATGGGGATTGTCAACCTGACCGACAATTCTTTCTATGCCGCCAGCCGCCGCCTCGGCGCGGACGGAACGGCCGATGCAGATGCCGTCCTCCGGGAGGCTTCCCGGATGGTCGCGGAAGGAGCCACCATCCTGGACATCGGTGCCTGCTCCTCCCGGCCGGGCAGCCTTCCCGTCGACGAAGAAACGGAATGGAACCGGCTCAGGGACATCCTTCCCCGCATCCGGGAGGCCTTCCCGGACCTGCCCCTTTCCATCGACACATTCCGCAGCGGCATCGTGGAACGGGCATTCGACCGGATCGGCCCGTTCACGGTCAACGACATCTCCGCCGGCGAGGACGACCCGGCCATGCTGCCCCTGGCCGGACGGCTTTCACTCGGTTACATCGCCATGCACAAACGGGGCACCCCGGCCGACATGCAGACGCGGACCGACTATGCCCCCACACATCCCGGAGAGGCGCTCTCCCCGGTCACGGCCGCCGTGAAGCAGTATTTTGAAGCCTTCGCCCGGAAAGCGGAGGACTGCGGCGTTTCCGACTGGATCCTGGACCCGGGCTTCGGTTTCGCCAAGACCCTGCAGCAGAACTATGACCTGCTCCGGGAACTGGGAGCGCTGCGCATCCCCGGACACAGAATCCTCGTCGGCGTATCACGCAAAAGCATGATTTACAAGCTCTCCGGCATCACGCCCGAGGAATCCCTGCCCGGCACCCAAGTCCTGCACCTGGCCGCCCTGCAGCAAGGGGCGGACATCCTCCGGGTCCACGACGTAGCCGAAGCCGTCCGCACGGTCCGCATCTGGGAACAGCTCCGCGGACAAAACCCGTCCTGAGGGGTCTTGCCATTTCCGCCGGGAAAACGTATCTTTGTATCCGTAAAAAACGACTTTGACATGGAGCTCAACGCACTGACTGCCGTCTCCCCGGTCGACGGGAGATATGCCGGCAAGACCGCTCCCCTCCGGGAGTATTTCAGCGAATTCGCCTTCATCCGCAACCGCATCAAAGTGGAGGTAGCGTATTTCATCGCCCTGTGCCGGATTCCCCTGCCCCCCCTGGAAGGCGCCCTGGAGAACGGGACGGAAGACTTCCTGCGGAGCCTGTACCGCGATTTCACCCCGGCAGAGGCCGCAGCCGTCAAAGAGATTGAGAAAACGACCAACCATGACGTCAAGGCCGTAGAGTATTACATCAAACGGCGGATGAAGGAGCAAGGGCTGGACCGCTGGACCGAGTTCGTCCACTTCGGCCTCACCTCCCAGGATATCAACAACACCGCCCAGCCGCTGATGCTCCACGACGGGCTCCAGGAGGTCTATCTGCCTGCCCTGGAAGAAGTTGTCGGAATTCTCGCAGAAGACGCCCAGGCCTGGAAAGATATCCCCATGCTTGCCCGGACGCATGGCCAGCCGGCTTCTCCGACCCGCCTCGGGAAGGAATTCCAAGTCTATGTCGCGCGCCTGGAAGAGCAGCTGCGCCAACTGCGGAGCCTGTCCTATCCGGCTAAATTCGGCGGGGCGACCGGCAACATGAACGCCCACAAAGTCGCTTACCCCGGGATAGACTGGCCCGCCTTCGCAAACCAGTTCGTCGCTTCCCTGGGCCTGTCCCGTTCCTGCCCCACCACGCAGATCGAGCACTACGACAACCTGGCGGCCCTCTTTGACTGCCTGCGCCGGATCAACACCATCCTCATCGACCTGTGCCGGGATATCTGGACCTATATTTCCATGGAATATTTCCACCAGCGGGTGGTCGGGTCCGAAGTCGGTTCCTCGGCCATGCCCCACAAAGTCAATCCGATTGACTTTGAAAACGCAGAGGGGAACCTGGGCATGGCGGATGCCGTCCTGACCTTCCTGTCCATGAAACTTCCCATCTCGCGTCTCCAGCGCGACCTGACGGATTCGACGGTCCTGCGGAACATGGGCGTGCCGCTCGCCCACGGCCTGATTGCCCTGGCCTCCCTGAAGAAAGGACTCGGCAAGCTCATCCTCAACCGGCCCGCCCTGGAAGAAGACCTCCGGCGGAACTGGGCTGTGACCGCGGAAGCCCTCCAGACCATCCTCCGGCGCGAAAATTATCCCAACCCGTACGAGACGCTCAAGGCACTCACCCGCACAGGAGCCGCCATCGATGAACAGACCATCAAGGCCTTCATCGATACACTGGATGTATCCGAAGCGGTCAAGGAAGAACTGCGGGCCGTCACCCCGTGGAACTACACGGGATTCTGATCCCTACCGGTCAATATACACATCATCGCCCGGACTGGCGAAATAGAAATTCTCCCGCGCGAATTGCTCGAGGGTATCCCGGTCTGTAGAAAGGCGGTGGATCCGGGCATCCATTTCCTCGATCTCCCGGCTGTAGCGCTCAATCTGGCGCTCCTGCCGGCGCAGCTCAATCGAAGAACGCACCCAGCGTACAAGATTATCCTGGTTCACGAAACCGACCAGGACGATGAACACCGCCGTCGCATACGTGGCGTACCGGACGAAAGAACGGTGCTCCCCGTTCCATATTTCCTTCAACTTGCCCAATTCCCGAGAATATTAAAAGAATCTCGACAAAAATAACTAAATTTGAGGACTAATCGCGCATATATCGTGAAATATTATTTACCATAGAAAACCATGAAACCTACACTGCTTGTTCTCGCTGCCGGTATGGGCAGCCGTTACGGTGGACTCAAACAAATGGATGGCGTAGGCCCCTGCGGGGAAACCATCATTGATTATTCCATTTATGATGCTGTCGAGGCCGGTTTCGGCAAAGTCGTTTACGTCGTCCGGACCTATTTCAGGGAACAATTTGAACAAACCGTCCGCGAAAAATATGCAGGCGTGACCTGTGCTGACGGCACGCCGCTCGAATTCATGTTCGTCTGCCAGGAGCTGGAACGGATTCCGGCCGGCTTTACCCCGAACCCCGAACGGAAAAAGCCCTGGGGAACGGCCCATGCCGTCCTGATGGCCAAGGATGTCATTCACGAACCCTTCGCCGTCATCAACGGAGATGACTACTACGGAAAGGATTCTTTCCACATCCTCGGCGACTGGCTCCGTGCCCACGAGCATACCGAAGGCATCTACAGCATCGTCGGTTTTGAGCTGGACAACACGCTTTCCGAATCCGGCGGCGTCTCCCGCGGCATCTGCGCCTACGACAAAGACCAGCACCTGACCGACGTCGTCGAACACCTGAACATTGCCAAGGAAGCCGACGGCATCGTCTACGGCGACAACTCCGTCAGCGGCGAAACGCACGTCGTCCTCGACGGGAAGGCCCTGTGTTCCATGAACATGTGGGGTTTCACCCCGGATTATTTCGACAAGAGCGCGGCGGTTTTCAACGCCTTCCTCCAGGCCAACGCGGATTCCCTCAAAAAAGAGTTCTACATCCCGTACGCCATGGACTGCATGATCAAGGAAGGCACCGGCGCCTGCGATGTCCTCTCCACCCCGTCCCGCTGGTTCGGCGTGACCTACAAGGAAGACCGCCCGGGAGTCGTGGCCAAGTTCCAGGAACTCGCGGACAAAGGAATCTATCCGGCTCCGCTCTATAAGAAATAGCCATGGCCGCATTTTTCCGGAAAGCGGATCACGCCAACACCGACTTGTTGTCGAACTACGCCTGGTACGTACCCGGGATCGGCGGCATGTTCCTGATGCTGGGGCTCCTGTTGCTGGGAGCCCTGCTGGGGAGCCTGCTCGTCGGCGCCGTCGCCATGGCCACCGGCCTGCGCGCATCGGGAGACTGGAGCACCCTCCTGTCCTACCCCGTCATGTTCATCCCGCCCATGCTGGTTGCCGGCAACATCAGCATGCGGAACGCGGTCTTCGAGAACGGGTACAAGCTGGACAGCCGGCATTTCGGACGATTGGGAGGAGCGATTGTCGCCCTGCTCTGCATGGCGGCGACCTTCGCCCTGGCCTTTTGCATGGATGCCGTGAACGCCCTGATGCCGCCGATGCCGGAATGGCTGGAAGGAGCCCTGAAGCAGATGACCCAGGGGAACATCTGGATCAACTTGCTCTGCGTCAGCATTTTCGCTCCTTTCTTCGAAGAATGGCTCTGCCGGGGCATCGTCCTGCGCGGGCTGCTCAATTACAAGCGTACCGATGCGGAGGGAAACGTGGTCCGCGGCCTGAAACCCTGGGTGGCCATCGTCATCTCCGCCCTTTTCTTCGCCGCAATCCATCTCAATCCCTGGCAGGCCATACCGGCCTTCGCCCTGGGCTGCCTCTTCGGGTGGGTCTACTACAAGACCGGCTCCCTGAAGCTCACCATGCTGATGCACTGCACCAACAACACCCTGGCCGTGCTCATGAGCCGGGTGGAAGGATGGGAGAACGCGGAGAACTGGACCGACATCATGTCCAAGACAGCCTACGGGATCCTTTTCGGGGTCGCCATCCTCTTCCTGGCGTATTTCTACCTGGAAGTAAATAAAATCCAGACAGCCACGCCGCAGGGCAACTGCGACGAGATCACCGGATCCTGAGAATAGGGATTATTCCCGGCGGATGGCCGCCCGCCCGTCCGGGTTGTACATCAGCACGAATGTCGGCGGATCCACCTTCTCCGTCCGGAAAAGCGGAATGAACTGGGAGGCATTGGCCCGAACAGCCGGATATACAGTCAGATAGGCATGCTTGAACCAGGTGTCGATGACGACCACCTGCGCTTTGCTTTTCTTCAAAAAATCCATCACCTCATCCGGCGTGCCGTACCGGGGCAGGTTGATGGCGTGGAACCCGCTGTAGAAATACATCATCTCGGGCTTCCGGCAGGCGACAATCACATTCCCCCGCCCATTCTCCTTGATCCACAGGGCCGCTTCGACATACTGCCGGATCGGATTCTTTGCCTCCAGCTGAAGGAATGATTGTACCTTCGCATTGTCCCGGTACATTTTCTGGTCCCGATGGTACGCAGGAAGGAGGAAGGCCAGCGCGAACGCCGCCAGAAGCACTGCCGGGATGGCAGGACGCATCTTCAAAGGGAATAACTTCCCGACCTGCTCAAATACCTGCCAGATTCCGGCGAAAAGCGCGAAGATCATGAGCGGAATCAGCGTGACGAAATACCGGACACCGCCGAACTGTTCCGGATACAGCAACAGGACGCCGAACGTAATGACAAAATAAGAAATCAGGAGAACACGCCCGCGGCGGCATGAGAGCAGGCCCCAAAGCATGAGCCCCAGGACAAGCAACCCGACCAGCCAGCCTTTCACGCTGCCCTTCTTCGGGGCATGCACATGCAGGACATGCGCCGCATCCAACAGGGAATGGGGAATATAATAGGTGGTAAATGACATGGTGTTCGATTTCAGACGGGCCGTCCAATCGGACAAACCGGACATGGTTTCCCCGTTGTCCTTCCGCATGAAATCATTGAAATATTCGCTCCGGTGTCCCGGGGAGACCACTTGATTCCGGATATTCCAGGCTCCCCAGGTGACCACGAGCGCGAGGATGACCACGGCTGCGGCGCACCACGCTTTCCACCATCTGCCTTTCTCCGCACCCTCTTGCTTCCGCTGGATGAAATACTTGGCACCGATACAGAAAAAGGAGAGCGCCGCGGCCAGAATGACCGAAAGACCCATGGTCCGGACAAGATAGGCCGATCCTACCAGCAGCGCGAGCAGGAACAACATCCCCCACTGCTTCTTCTCGCCGGCGAAAGCTTTCCCCATATCGATCTCGATACACAGGGAGATGATACACAGGGAGATGAACAGATACAGCATCTCACTCATCATCATCGTCGACCACCGAAGCAATTCCGGATGGAAGGTACAGGCCAGGCAGGTCAGGAAAGCCAGCAGCGTATTCCCGCCGGTAATTTTCCGCAAGATCCTGAACAGCAGCAGCAAAGAGCAGAGCAACAGCACGGCGTTGAGGATTTTCATCGCCGCGATATTGTCCGGGAAAACCTTCATGAACACGGACATGAACGCCGGATAACCCGGAGGGAAATGCATGTGCGGAGTCACCTCGGGACCGAAGGTATTGACAAATCCCTTTCCCTCAGACAATGCTTTGGCCAGCAAGAAGTAGTGGATATTATCCCCGTTGATGTCGGGTTTCCGGTCATAGACCGCCCGGAAATTCAGGATGAAACTGACAACGACCGCCAGGGCCATTCCCCATCGGAGCCAGGACTTATTTGCTTTCATGATAGGATTTTTCGGTATTGACATTCCACACGGCAGATTTATCGGTGATCCCTTCCCGGATACAACGGACAGCTTCCATGGCCGTCAGCATGGAATGGTCCATATTATTGTACCGGTGCTGCCCGTTCCGGCCGATGCAGAACAGGTTATCGATCCCGTCCAGCCATTGGCGGACCTTCGGGAAATCGCTGTAACTGCCGAAATACGCCGGATACGCTTTCTTCACCTTGACACAATGCGCCTGCAGCACATCGGCCGGATCCATCACCCCGATCTTCTCCAGCTCCTGCAGGGCCATCTTGACGAAGTCTTCCCGGGACATCTCCCACAGCGCGTCTCCCTCGTTGCAAAAATACTCCATTCCCACGAAAACCGTCCCCCGGTAATCCGCGACCATATAAGGAGACCAGTTATTGAACAGCTGCAGCCGCCCGACTTTCACGTCCCGTTCCTGAATGTAAATCCAAGTATCGGGGACACGGCCGGCATACGTCCGGATATGGGTGGTATTCCTGATTTTCAACTGTTTGGCCAGTACGCCGACGGTAATGAAATCCCGGTACGGCAGCGCCGTGGCTACCGCCCGCACCCCGGCGGGGATTTGCGCCGGCGGGACGGCTTCACACAGGTCGCGGACGCTCATGCTGGAGAAAAACCAGTCGCCCGTAAACTCCTGCGGTCCGTCAGGCGTTTCCGCCTGCACGGAAGCCATTCCCCCATCCGGCCGGAAAGCAACCGCACGGACCGGGTGATGCAGCAGGATCTCCCCTCCTTTGTCCCGGATCCGGTCGGCAACCGTTTCCCACAGCTGTCCGGGGCCATATTTCGGATAGATGAACTGCTCGATCAAGGAGGTTTCCACATGCTTCTGATCCAGGTTCTTGCGACGGAACGGGCGGGACAGGATATCCTTGAGAACGGAAAGGATGGACAAGCCTTTCACCCGCTGCGCACCCCAATCCGCCCCGATCCGGGAAGGATGCACCCCCCACACTTTTTCGGTATATGCCTCGAAAAACATCTCATACAGCGGGCGGCCGAACCGGTTGATATAGAAATTCTCCAGAGAATCTTCGGGAAGCGGATGCAGGCAGGCGGCCAGATACCCGAAACCGGCACGGAGCGTATTGCGGAATCCCATCCCGGAAAGCGTACTCCAGTTCAGGGAAACAGGATAGTCGAAAAAATGCCGCCGGAACAAAATCCGGGAAACCCGTTCGCGCACCAGCATCACCCGGTCCTCCACTTCGGGATCCGGCCCCCCGGGTTCCAGCGGTTTCTCCCGGTCCAGCAGGATATCATCCAGCGAAAGGGCACCCTGCAAAGGCAGGATGTTTTTCCACCATTCCATGATCCGGGGATCCTTCGAGAAAAACCGGTGCCCGCCGATGTCCATCCGGTTCCCGCCCGTATCCACCGTCCGGGAAATTCCTCCGATCTCTCCGCTGGCTTCCAGGATAATCGGGTGGATATCAGTAGTTTCCAATAGTTCGAGTGCCGCCGTCAGTCCCGCCGGACCGGCCCCGATGATAATGGCGGTTTTGCGCTGGGTTTCCATCTTCTACGAATTAAACAACAGGAAACGGCGGGCCAGGAAATTCCAGAAGAATACGACAGCCGTTGAAATCAATTTAGACAAGAGGTAATGCCATCCGAAAAGATCCGTGCACAGGTACAGGATCCCTTCGTTCATCCCCAGTCCGATGACACCGATCAGGGCAAAGGCCGCGAACTCTCCCGCACGGCTTTGAATCTTCCCCTGTCCGAAGACCCACCGGGTACTTAGCAGATAGTTGCAGGTCAGGCCCAGGATAAAAGCCACGGCTGCCGAGACAAGGTAGTGGAAACCGGCTATTTCCGTCAGCAGCCACAGGGTCCCGTAATCCACCACGAATGCAATTCCCCCGACAACGGCATAGCGCAGCAACTGCCCCAGCAAACCCGAAGGTTTACCGGTAAGGAATGCCGCCAGTTCTTTCTTTAGATCGAATTGCATTATTGTCAATTAGTTATGTGGATATCGAACGAAGAAACTCCTCCGCTTCGGGCAGGCAGGCCGTTTTTCCGACGTCCATGATGCGGAAACCCTCCTGGACAAAACCGTAAATGGGATATTCCCGGCAGTGCCGGATGTAAAAGTCCATGATGGGAAACGCGCCGGTGCATCCCGTCTCATCGAACGCATCGAAAATGTTCCGGGACATGAAATGCATGCCGGCAAAAGCCAGTTTCCGGCAGGCGGAAAGGTCCAGGTCAGGATAGGGCGTCCGCAGCTCCCCGGTTTTCACATTGGTCCATCCGACCATGCGCATATCCTTGTCAAAGAGGATGTAACGTGCCGTCTCCCGCTCGCTCACGAAAACGGTGGACAGGGCATCGGGACGCCGCTGCGCCAGGAAACCCGCGATATCCAGATTGGACAGGATATCGACATTGTGGACCAGGAAATCCCCGCCCTCCAGCAAGGGGCGGGCATGCAGGACTCCCCCGCCGGTCTCCAGCAGTCCGTCCCGCTCGTCAGAGAAACGGATATCCATGCCGAAACTGTCATGGTCCTGCACATAAGAGATAATCTGGTCCGGAAAATGATGCACGTTGATGACCACCCGCCGGATACCGGCTGCCTTCAACTTCATGAGGACATGGTACAGCAGCGGCTTTCCGGCCACCTCGACCAGGGCCTTCGGCATCGTATCCGTCAACGGACGGAGCCGGGTACCCATCCCGGCCGCAAACACCATCGCCTGCATGCTACAGCCTTTTCTCAATATCCAACTCCCTGTGCGTCACCGTGATGCGGATATCGAACTTGGATTCAAGGTGTGCGGCCAGGTGCTCCGCGCAATAGACCGAGCGGTGCTGTCCGCCCGTGCAGCCGAAACAGACCTGCAAATGGGTGAACTTCCGTTCAATGAAGCGTTTGACGTGGGGATCCACCAGCGAATAAACCTGGTCCAGATACTTGAATACCTCCCCGTCATCCTCGAGGAACTTCACCACCTCGGGATCCATCCCGTTGAACTGGCGGTAATACTCGTATTTTCCGGGATTGTTGATTCCCCGGCAGTCGAACACATAGCCGCCGCCGTTCCCGGAATTGTCGATCGGAATTCCCTTCTTGTATGCGAAACTGTAAATGCTGACCTCAAGACGCCGGTCTTCTGCCGCCACATAGAACTGGGGCATCGTCGTCAGCTTGCCCAGAATCTCCGTCAGGTACGGATAATCCTGGAACGGGGTTTTGAGCAGGCGGCGGATATTGTCCATCGCGAAAGGGACGCTGGCGATGAAATGCGGTTTTTTCTCAAAGTATCCCCGGAAACCATATGCCCCAAGCACCTGCAGGGTCCGGAAGAGGACAAACAGGCGGAGGCGTTCCTGGAAACGCGCCTCATCGACATCGGGATCATAAGCGCGAAGAGCCCGCAAATAACTCGCTATCAGCTCTTTCTTCAAATTCTCCGGATACCGGGAACGAGCCTGCCAGACAAACGAGGCCACATCGTAATAAATCGGTCCGCGACGTCCGCCCTGGAAGTCGATGAAATAGGGTTCACCGTCTTTCATCATGACGTTCCGTGCCTGGAAGTCCCTGTACATGAATGTATTGCCCGTATCCAGCAACAAATCGTCCTTCAGGCGCTCGAAATCTTCCTGGAGCTTCACTTCGTCGAACTCCAGTCCCGTCGCCTTGAGGAAGCAATATTTGAAATAGTTGAGGTCGAAGAGGACCATCCGCGCATTGAACGCCGGTTCGGGGAAACAGACGCTGTAGTCCAGCCCCTCCGCCCCGCGATACTGGATCTTCGGCAGGCGTTCCATCGCCTTGCAGAGCAGGCTGCGCTCAAAGGAAGAGTAATCTCCGCTCTCGCGGCCATGGGAAACCAGATTGTAGAGTACATCGTCTCCCAAGTCTTCCTGCAGGTACGCCATCCCGTCCGCACTCTCCGCCAGGACACGGGGGACCCGGATTCCTTTCTCAAAAAAATGCCGGCTGAGCGTGCAGAAAGCCCGGTTTTCCTCCCGCCGGGTTCCAATCACCCCGATCAGGGAGAGATTTCCGCCCCGCAATCGGAAATACCGCCGGTTGCTGCCCGACGAACTTAATTCCTGCTCATCTTCCGGCTGACGGCCGGTATAGGATACGAATAATTGCTGCAATGGTTCTGTCATGATTCTAAGAAGCTTCTAAATGCATTGAAGGACGGAAACCGGACATCCCGGACCCCGTCCCCCAAAATTACACAGAATGTACGGAAAAAACAAAACTACGCCGAAGAGGAGCAACTTCCTACTTCACGACTCCGCGCACTGGCCGGCCTTGGCAACGATAAATACTACCATAATAGACAGCCCCAGTCGTCGAATCAACACTCCAGAGTTTTGCCTCATTACTATTGTCGTGGAGACTGGAGGTCCAAAAAGTCGCTCCCGAAATTGGGTTAACCTCATTATCAACACAATATACCCCTCCCATCGGGACTACAATGCTGTTTCCGTTGATTTTGCTGGTCAGGATGTAACACTTGACTCCGCCACGGGTTTCCTCGGTTGCGGTTACATTGTCCCTCAGTTCATGAGCCTCCTCCGTCGTGGGCATCCGCCAATTGCCGCCCCAGTTCACATGGGCTGCATCGTCCGCCAGTTCCAGCACTGTCTTATTGTCCACGGTTCCGTATTTACTCGATGTCACATATTTGGTAAAAGTATATCCGCCGTCTTTCGTCCACGCATAATCATTCCAACCATACCTACTCTTAACCTTGGTTTCGCCCCAGGAGAAACAACTGCCATACTCCTCCGGCTTCGACGCCCCGATAGCCATTGTCGCCCACTTTACACTCAGGCCCATATCCACCCACTCATGGCCGTTTTCCTTGCCGGGAGCAGGCCCAACCGTCACGGTACAGGTGGCTTTCTTCTTTCCGTCGTAACTCCACGCGGTGATCGTCGTCGTGCCCGCTTTCACGGCCGTTACAATGCCATCATTCGCATGAACGATGGCAATCGATTTATCATCGGAAGTCCACGCCACCTTCGGTAGCCAAGCGTCGCTCGGAGTAATCGTTGCCTTCAAGGTTTCCTTGGCACCGATGGCCAGTCCCAGTGTGCTCTTGTCCAGCGTTATACTGCTTACCTGTTTATCCGCAGAGCCGTCCACGGGGCGCACGGCCAGACCGGCAAAATGAGAGAAAGAACCTTTGTTATAATATCCGCTCGTCGTAAAGATATAGCATTTATTATAGATATCCGGTAATGTGCCCGTTTCCTTTGTACAGGGATTATAATAGCCCCGCTCACCATATTTCAACGAAGTGTCTTCTCCGGATTTATACCCCGTCGCAGGCAGATAGATGCTCTTCCCGTTGGGACCGGTCACCTTCAGCACGGTCACCCCATTGACCGTTGCCTGCGAGAAAGTACACTTTTCGACCAGTTCTTCGAATTCCCATTGCGTGGGCATCCGCCAGTTGCCGCCCCAGTTCACATGGGCCGCATCATCCTCCGGATCCAAAACCCATTTATGGTTGGCAGCACTATATTTGT
>CADBPH010000149.1 GCA_902796455.1 uncultured Bacteroidia bacterium | reverse complement strand
TAGTCGCCGTCCGCATACATGGTATTGTGGAAAACGACCTCGTACGGGTCATAGGTACTGCGCATCCATTTGACGGTCCAGTTCCGGTCGGAGATGAAGGAACCCCAGATATAGAAATGGACGTGCTCATCCGCGAATTTGGTCAGCGTCCGGCCGACACCCGATCCGTTCGGGCGGGTCAGGCACTCGGTGCAGACAATCGGACGGTCGCTCATCTTGCGGATTTTCCGGAGCGTTACGTCAATGTCCTGTCCCTTGTTGGAGCAGGCATAGCTGTGGAAATTGTGCAGGTCCATCATGTTCTCGACTTCCACGCGCCGCTGGAACAGGCTGCTGGTCGTGTCCGCGCGGGCTCCGGAGTCGAAGAAGATGGAAGATGTAATCGGCTGGGAAAGACGGACTTCCCTGCACCAGTGGACCATTTTTTCAATCCAGTCCAGTTCGTGCCGGGTCTGTTTTTCATTCGTTCCGCCGTCCGCGAGGAAAATGTCGCAGTTGGGCTCGTTCCAGATATCCCACAGGACAATGCGGGGATCATCCTTGAAGGGGGTGATGATGGCCTTGATGGCTTTTTCCGCCTCTTTGAGACCCTGTTCTTCATCGGGGTTCCCAAAGAACTCTTTCCGGCGCTGGAAAGAAAGGACGGGGGAGATAGTCATCCCGTATTTCTCACTGATGTCGGCGTATTTGTGGATATCGGCAATCTGCTCTTCCACCGTACCGCCGTGTACCCAGAAGCGGACGCTGTTGAGCCCGTATTCCGAGGCCTTTTTGATAATGTCTTCAAGGGACATCCCCGGGTAACCCGCTGCGGGCTCATTGAACCCCTTGATCGGACCGACTTTCTTGTCCCATTCCCAGGCCTGCTGCTCCGTCCATTGGGGACGCTCTTGGGTGCCGTCCGCAGAACATGCGCTAAAAGACAGCACCAACAGGGCGGCTCCTGCCGCCCATGCTGCGATGCGCTTCCTGTTCATGTTATCTCATGTATTTCTGGTAGGTGTGGTCTGTCAGGGTGGAGAGATCTGTCACATACAGATTGGTGAAGACACCGAAACCGCCGTCTTCGGCTGCATCGAGGACGACATTTTCTTCCGCTGCACTGCTCTTGACAAAGCCGATGGTCATGTTCGAAACGACACCGTTGAACTTGCCGGTTGACTTGAATGCCGTGTGGCGGCCGCCCTTGTTCGAATACCACCAGCAGAAGCAGTCGGAATAAACGACGTGGTTGCCTTTGCTCTGGAATCCGATGGCGAACTGGTCGCTGTAGCAATAGCTGTAGAAGTTGTTGTTGGCATCATCCCGGAACGCGCAGCTGGTCGCATATTCCCCGGACTCATATCCGTTGCTCGTGTACAGCGGATGGATGTTCCGCAGGCTGTTTCCGCCCGACATGATATGGAAACCGTAGTGGATACTGGCGATGCGCATGTTCGAGAAGGTGTTGTCATATCCGATGACGACGACACCGACACTGTTATCTGCCTTGTTGCCGACAATGTTCACGTCATGGATGTCGCAGTCGGAGGAACCGTTGTTCGCTCCGCGGTTGATCTGGATACCGACCTGGGTATTCTTGATGGACGTGTTGCGGACGACGGTCTCACGGCCGCTGTCTATGGAAATGCCTGTGGCAACGCCATTTCCGTCAATGATGCCTCCGTCCAGATAATAATTGCTGCCCGGGACATAGATCGTATTGAACGGGTCTTTTCCGCCCAGGCGGATCATGGCTTCTTCATGAGACCACCCCTCGGCAGCCCGGATAATCGCGTAGTTGGACAGTTGCAGGGAGACGCTCTTGGTCGGGTCGGCCGGGGTATTGATCGGTTTGGAGATCACGTATACGCCATCCGGGAAATAGATGGTCCGGTTCGGGTTTGCGTCAATGATTTTCTGGATGGCGTCACTGACATCTTTCTTGCCGTCGGCCTTGAGGTAATCGGTTACGACGACATAGCCTTTGTTTTTGGCAGACTGTCCCATCGCCAACAGGGAAAGGCTCAGTCCGGCGAGGAGCAGGGTAATCTTCTTGAAGCTCATGGTGTATGGTTTTGAATGTCCTAATTTAGTTAACTTTCGTAAAAGCGGAAAGTGATTTTTTTAATCTGCGCTTTTTCAAGAAAGGCTGGACGCACTGCAGGCGCGTCCAGCCTTCTCTAAACCAGAGATATCCGATTAGTAACCCGGATTCTGTTCGATGATTCCGTTGGACTCATTGATGACCCGCTGCGGGATCGGCATGAGTTTGTTCTTCTCCGTTGCGTTCTTCTTGCCGCGGCGCTGGGCCGAAGCGATGTAGTCGTCGAAGCGGAGGAGGTCGTCACGGCGCCATCCTTCCACATAGAACTCACGTCCGCGCTCAGCCAGAAGGAAGGTCTTGAAGGCTTCCAGGTCGGTAGCGACATTGGCGGGCATCAGGTCGGTCGTATTGGCACGGTCGGTGATGATCTTGATGTATTCCATCGCCTTCGGGGTCGGCTTGCCGGCAATCATCGTGTAGCACTCAGCCAGCGACAGGAGTACGTCCGCATAGCGGAAGCAAACGCTGTGGATATTGCCCGCGTAGGCACGGTCCTGCGGATAGAAGTACTTGCAGCACATCGCACCGTACTGGAGGTTCGTCGAACCCGGATTCTCACGGGTCCAGACCTTGCCGTCGATGTCCCGGATGGACTCGGCCATACCGCCCTTACGGACATCTTTGTCGTCGAAGGTGTCATAGAAGTCCCACTGGATCTTGAAGCCGCCCCAGTACTTGGTCGTATTGAAGGTTCCCTTTCCATCGTGGGAGTGTTTCTTGTTGACATTCAGGAAGGCGGCGCAGTTGCCCGGCGTCGTGTAGAAGTAGAACTCGTTGTCGGCCTTCACGCCGGAAGGAATACAGTAGATGTTCTCGTCATTCTCTTCCTCGGCGAACGGGGCGAAATAGTCAGGGTCGATCTTGTAGCCCATGTTCAGGAGAGACTCCAGATACGGGACGGCCTTGTCATACTCGTGTTCGCGCATGTAGATCTTCGAAAGCATCATGCTGGCGAAGCCCTTGTTCAGGCGGCCCCACATGGCCGTTCCGTTGGTCTTGCCGGGAAGGTTCGGAATCGCATCCGCGAAATCCTTGATGATCCAGGAGCGGTATTCCTCCTTGGAAGGACGTTTGACGTATTCGATGTCGTTGATCTCGGCCGGATCCAACGTCACGTGGAACGGTCCGAAGAGGTCATAGACCACATAGAGGAACATACCGCGGAGGCACTTCGCCTCGGCGATCATCTCGGCCTTCTTGGCCGCGGAGATGCCTTCCGTTTTCTCGATGACGTCGATGATGTAGGTCATACGGGTCACGTTCTTGATAATCTGGAAGGTTTGGAGCCAGTCACCGGAGGTACCCCAGGTGAAGTCTGTATACTGGTTGGAAGCACCGCCCGAACGGCCTTCGTCGGAGGTGACCATCTGCCAGCCATACCAGCCGATGTTACCGATGGACCAGACAGGCCAGCCCCAACCGGTATTCGCTGTGGAATTCATATTGACGGAACCGGAGTTCGTTTTCAGATAGCCGTACATGCCGTCCAGAAGCGACTGTGCGTCAGCTGCGGTCTGCGGGTAGTTGGTTTCCGTCATATCCGAATACACGACGGCATCCAGATCGCACGAAGTGACAACGCAGACGGCGGCCAGAGCGGAAGCAATGTAAAGAAATATCTTTTTCATATTCGTCTTTGTTTAGAAATTAGAAGGTAAGTTGGACACCGAGAACGGCAGTGAGAGGAATCGGGAACGGAGCGGAGTTGCTTTCCATTTCCGGATCCAGACCTTCGTAGTTGGTCAGCAGGAGAGAGTTCTGCAGGTCGACATAGACCGCTGCGTTGGAAATCTTGACACTGTTCAAGAAACTCTGCGGCAGGTTGTAGGTCAACTTCACATTGCTCAGGCGCAGGTAGTGCGTATTCTTGAGGGTGTAGTCGTTGTTGCCGGAGTTATTGTTGTTGGCGGTTTCATCGGAAGCGATACTTGTCAGGAAGCCGTCGGTATTGTAAGAAGTCCAGCGGTCGAAGATATGGACGCTCTTGTTGAGTTTGTTGTCACCGTTGATCAGGCCGGTATATCCCCATCCGTATTTTCTCTTTTGGAAGAGGCGACCGTATCCGTCGATATCGAGGGTGAAGTTCTTCCAGCGCAGGCTGGTTCCCAGACCGAAGATACCCCAAGGGTGAGAAGTGCCGAAGTAGTCGACATCCTCGTTGTCGAGTTTGCCGTCACCGTTCAGGTCCTTGTAGCGGAGGTTACCGGCATAAGCCTTGGGCTGGAGGGTCTGTGCGTCCACTTCTTCCTTGCTCTTGAAGATGCCGTCGGTTCTCCAACCGAACATGGCGCCCATGTCATCCGTCTCGCTCTCCCAAGGTTTGAGGCTGACTTCCGGGTTGCGCTCCATCCAGAAGGACTTGTAGTGGGACAGGTTGGCGTAGGCCGACCATTCGAAGTCCTTGTGCTGGATGATGTCTCCGCGCAGGGAGATTTCCCAACCCTGGGACCGGGTCTTACCGATGTTCTTGGCCTGCTTGTTCACGAGGTCGTTGATCGGAAGGATCGCGAAGTCGAGGAGGTCTTTCGCCGTACGGACGAAGTAGTCGAAGCTACCGGTGAGGCGGCCGCCGAAGAGCGTCCAGTCAAGACCGGCGTCGAAGGTGATATCGGTTTCCCATTTCAGGTTCGGGTTGCCTTTCTGAAGCTGGTAGATACCGTTGGTGAGGGTACCGTCGAAATAATACCAGCCGCCGGAAGGAGCATTGCCGAAAGTGGTCAGGGTGTAATACTTACTGGTCAGGATGGACTCGTTACCCGAGGTTCCCCAACCGGCACGGAGTTTCAGGAAGTCGACCCATTCGACATTCTCCATGAAGTTCTCGTTGGAAATGTTCCACGCAGCGGAAACGCCCGGGAACCAGCCCCATTTGTGCTTGGCGGAGAACACGGAAGAACCGTCCCGACGGAGGGTGGCACCGATGACGTACTTGTCAGCGATCGAGTAGTTGATACGGCCAAAGTAAGACATCTTCGTTCTCTTCCAGCGGTTCGAGTTGTAGGTGGTCTCCTCGACATCGGAGGACATCTGGAGCGCGTTGTTCTCGAGGGCATCGGTCGGGAGGTTGAAGACGGAGAAACCGTAGCTGTTGCCTTCCGCAACATAGTAACCGGTACCGATGACGGCGTTGATCGAGTGGATACCGAACGTCTTGTCGAAGGTCAGGTATTCCTCGGCGGAGTAGTTGTTGTTGTAGCCGTTGGAATAGGCACCATAGTTATTAGGAATCTGCTGGGCCATTTTCGCGGTGCTCGGAGACCAGACGTCACGGTTGTCGTCCGTCTTGTCGATGGCGAGCTGGGCGTTGGCTTTCAGCCAGGGAGTGAACTTGATCTCGAAGTTCGGGGTGAAGAACAACCGCTTGGTCGTCGAGTTATCCTTGATCTGCAAGTACTTGAGCGGGTTGTTGGAGTTTCCGTACTCCGGAGCCATCAAGTTTCCGTCCGCGTCAGTCAGCGGGATACGGGGGGAGAAGTACATGGCTGCATTGGTGAGGTTCGCCTCATTGGCGTTCTCTCTCCAGTGGCCGATGGACGGGTTCTGGGATTTATTCAAGGTGTACATGCTGTTGATGTTGACCTTGAACCAGTCGAAGATCTGGGCTTCCATGTTGATACGGCCGCTGTAACGGGTGAGGGAGGAACCCTTCAGGACCGGCGTGTGGTCGTAGTAGTTGAAGGAACCATAGACCCGGAATTTGTCGGTACCGCCGTTGATGGAAACGTTCTGGTCGATGATGTAACCGGTGCGGATGACTTCCTTGATGTGGTCGTAAGTCTTTGTCGTCGCGGCGATTTCAGCGTCCGTATAAGCAATCGGCCATCCGGATGCAGGAGCTGTTTCTTTGCCGTACGGATAGTACTTGTTGGCCCACAGCCAGTTCTCTTTCGAGCCCAGGTTTGCCTGCTCCACGAAGGTCGGTGCGTCGAGCATCTCGTAGTATTTGCCGACGGTCTGGAGGGAGGTGGAACCGCTGTAAGTGACAACCGGTTTGCCGCTCTGGCCCTTCTTCGTGGTAATGAGGATAACGCCGTTCGCAGCCGCGGAACCGTAGATCGCAGCCGCGGAAGCGTCCTTCAGGACGTCGATGGAAGCGATATCATTCGGGTTCAACGTGGCGAGCGGAGAACGGCTGCTACCGTCACGCAGGGAGTAGTCCATCAGACGGGTCGGACCCAGCTTGGCAGCGTTGTTCGAGTTGGAGCTGATGACCACACCGTCGATGACGTACAGCGGGCTGTTGGAACCGTTCGGAGAAAGTTCACCACGGATGTTCGCAGAGACGGAGCCACCCGGCTGGGCGGAGTTCTGGCTCATCGACAGACCGGCGACCTTTCCCTTCAGGGAAGCGTCGATGCTGACGGCGTTCGGAGCGCGGAAGTCTTTCTCTTTGATAGAGGAAATGGCGCCGGTAACGCTCTTCTTGAGTTGGCTACCGTAACCGACGACAACCACATCCTCCAGCATTTCGGCATCTTCAGCAAGAGACACGTTCACGACGGCCCTGCCTCCGACCGCCACTTCCTGGGTGGCATAGCCGATGGAGGAGAAAACGAGAACCGGGCTGCTGCCCTTCGTAGTGAGCGTATACTCACCATTCAGGTCGGTAACCGTACCGTTCGATGTACCTTTTTCCTGTACTCCGGCAGAAATCACGGGCTGGTTCTGGGCGTCGACGACGCGGCCCTTGACAACCTTCTGTGCGAAGGCTTGCGGAGTGCAAAGCAGTACAGACAGGCATGAAACCCCAATGAATCGGGTAATTGCCTTGAAAAGATTTGTGCTATGCATGAATAAAAAGATTAGTGAATATGTGTTAATAATACGGTATGTCGCTTTTAATGGCATACAAATGTACGATATTTTAAAACAAAACGAAACAATTTTTCGGATTTTTTACAGGGTGGGGCAGCCAAACGAAAAGAAACGAAAAAATATTCCGGAAATGAATGAGGGATTGTTATCATGCAAAAACAGGCGGCCCGGAACCGGGTCGCCTGTCCTAAAAGCTTCTTATTGAAGGATTAGTCCTGGATATTTTTCAGGGCTTCGCGGATTTTGGCTTCAATCTCCTCGCACAGTTCCGTGTTGTCTGCGAGCAGTTGCTTGGTCGCCTCACGGCCCTGGGCGAGTTTCTGGTCGCCGTAGCTGAACCAGGAACCGCTCTTGCCCACGATCCCGAGCTCGACGCCGAGGTCCACGATTTCTCCCGTGTGCGAGATGCCTTCGCCGAAAACAATGTCGAATTCCGCTTTCTTGAAAGGCGGCGCCATCTTGTTCTTCACCACCTTGACCTTGGTGTGGTTGCCCAGCGCCTCGTCGCCGTCCTTGATCTGCGTCGTGCGGCGCACATCGATCCGGACGGAGGCGTAGAACTTCAGTGCGTTGCCGCCGGTCGTCGTCTCCGGATTGCCGAACATGATGCCGATCTTCTCGCGGAGTTGGTTGATGAAAATGCAGCAAGTGTTTGTTTTGCTGATATTTGCCGTTAATTTCCGGAGGGCCTGGCTCATCAGCCGTGCCTGCAGGCCGACCTTATTGTCGCCCATCTCGCCTTCGATTTCCGCCTTGGGCGTCAAGGCGGCGACCGAGTCGATCACGATGATGTCGATTGCTCCGGAGCGGATCAGGTTATCCGCGATTTCCAGTGCCTGCTCCCCATTGTCGGGCTGCGAACTGAGCAGGGTTTCCAGATCTACGGCCAGTGCCTTGGCATAGGTCCTGTCGAACGCATGCTCTGCGTCAATCATGGCGGCGATACCGCCTTGTTTCTGTGCCTGGGCGATCGCATGGATCGCCAGGGTCGTCTTACCGCTGGACTCCGGGCCATAGATTTCGATAATCCGGCCTCTGGGGTATCCACCGATCCCAAGGGCATGGTCCAGGGCAATGGACCCGCTTGGAATGACCTGCACGTCCCATTGTGGCTGATCTCCCAACTTCATGATCGTCCCTTTCCCGAAATCCTTCTCAATCTTGTCGATCGTCGCCTGCAGTGCCTTCAGCCTTCCGGCGTTGGCATCGGCTCCCTGTGCTGCTTCTTTAGCCATAATAGAATGAATTAAAAGTGTATAAAAAAATCCGGTATCCGGTACATGACAAAGATATTAAAAAACCCCGCATTCTAAAACAAAAAATATGTATTTTTGCAGATGGTCCATGGAGGAGCCGCATGAAAATCAAATTGCTTGGAAAGACGCCTTCCCAGTTGAAGGAGATAGCCCTGGAGGCCGGACTTCCCGCCTATGCGGGAGGGCAGATCGCGCAGTGGCTCTATCAGAAAAAGGTTTCCGCGATTGACCAGATGACCAATTTGTCCAAAACCGCGCGGCAGACGCTTTCTCAGCGCTACGAGGTCGGTTGGCTGCCCGTTTCGGACTGCCGGGTTTCCGCGGACGGAACGAAAAAGTATCTTTTCCCGGTCACCTGTTCCCTTCGGCAGGGGCTGGACCGGGTGGAGACAGAACGTCCGGAGATGCTGGAAGAAAGTGCCGTTGAGGCGGTCATGATTCCCGACGGGGAGCGCAAGACGCTTTGTGTTTCTTCCCAGGCGGGTTGCCGGATGGGGTGCCGGTTCTGCATGACGGGGCGCCAGGGCTTCCACGGAAATCTCTCCGCCGGGGACATCATTTCGCAATTCCTGTCGGTGGAAGAATCTGACTCATTGACAAATACGGTTTTCATGGGCATGGGCGAACCCCTGGATAATTACGACAATGTCATCCGGGCGGTCGAAATCCTGACAGCACCCTGGGGCTTCGGCTGGAGCCCCAAGCGGATCACCCTGTCCACGATCGGCGTCCTGCCGGCCCTGAAGCGGTACCTGGATGAGACCCGCTGCCATCTGGCCGTCAGCCTGCACAATCCTTTTCCGGACGAGCGCCTTTCCCTGATGCCGGTCCAGAAAGCGTATCCGCTGGAGGAGGTCGTTTCCCTGATCCGCCAGTACGATTTCTCCGGACAGCGCCGGGTCAGTTTCGAATATACCATGTTTTCCGGGCTGAATGACGACAAACGCCATGCGGATGCCCTTGCCCGGATGCTCTCCGGCCTCGAGTGCCGGGTCAACCTGATCCGTTTCCATAAGATTCCGGATTTCCCGTACGACCCTTCTCCGGAACCGGTCATGGAACTGTTCCGGGACCGGGTCTCGCGCGGCGGCATCACGGCGACCATCCGCGCCTCCCGGGGAGAAGATATTTATGCGGCTTGCGGCATGCTGGCCGGACAACACAAGGCATGATGAGACAAAAGGCATATACGCTGCTTCTGCTCCTGGTACTGTTGCTGCCCGGAGGGACGGTCTGTGCCCAGCATCCGAAGGAACACCCGGGCATGCGGCTCGAATACGGCCTGGATCCCCGGGCGGATTCGATCGCGGTCTCGCGGATCCGCAGCCGGATGGACGGGATCCGGAAGCGGCGCCCGACTGTCGCCCTGGTCCTCAGCGGCGGCGGTGCGAAGGGAGCGGCGCATATCGGGGTGATCCGTTATCTCGAATCGGTCGGACTGCCCGTGGATATTGTGCTGGGTACCAGCATGGGCGGCCTGGTTGGCGGATTGTATGCCCTGGGCTATGATTCTGCGGCCATGGATACCGTCATCCGCAACATCAATTGGAACAGCGCCATGACGGACGCCATTCCCCGGGAATACATCTCCTATGCGGAGAGCAAATACAAAGAGAAGTTCTTCCTGTCCTTCCCGTTCTATTACTCTGAAAAAGACTTCCTGGCCAGCCGGCAGATGGATGAGGAACTGGCCGGGGTGGAGCACCGGTATGACAAGCTCCGCCTGGGTGCGGGGGCGGAAGATGCGACTTCCCTGGTGAAAGACAATCTGCTCGGCAGCCTGCCGTCCGGATTCATTTTCGGGCAGAATGTGAGCAATATCATCAGCGCCCTGACGGTCGGTTACCAGGATCCGGTCGTTTTCGGGGAATTGCCGGTTCCGTTCGTCTGCGTGGCGACCGAAATGGTGACGGCGAAACCGAAAATCTGGTATTCCGGCAAATTGAATACGGCCTTGCGTTCCACGATGTCCATTCCGGGGGTCTTCGCTCCTGTCAAGACGGCGGGGATGGTCCTCGTCGACGGCGGCATGCGGAACAATTTCCCCTGTGACCTGGCGCGGGAAATGGGCGCGGACATCGTCATCGGGGTGGACCTTTCCTCCGGTTACAAGAAATACAGCGGCATCAACAATATCGCCGATATCATCTCCCAGGGAATCGACATGTTCGGCCGGGAGTCTTATGAGAAAAATGTCGCCATCCCTGATGTGACGATCAAGCCGTACCTGCCGGAATACAACATGATGAGTTTCGACGATGCGAGCATCGCCATCATCATCGACCGCGGGTACCGCGCCGCCCTCGAGCAGGCGGACACCCTCTGGGCCATCAAGGAACGGATCGGAGAGGAATCGCTTACGTTGCAGTCGCGCAAAGCGGTGAATATCAACAATGTAGCGGTGGACATCTCGGGTATCGAGATTACCGGTGTCAGCGACAACGAAAGCCAGTACCTGATGCGCAAGATCGGCATGCATGTGGCGCATCCGGTGGACCGGGCGGAGATTGAGGATGCCGTTGCGACCATCTACGGGACCAAGGCTTTCGATTATGTGACATACGAACTGGTCGGGGAAGAAGCCCCTTACCGGCTCCGGATCAACTGCAAGAAGGGACCGATCCACCAGGTAGGAATCGGGGCCCGGTTCGATACGGAGGAAATCGTGTCGGTCCTGCTCAACCTGGGCATCAATGTACACAGCCTCCAGGGATCTGCCCTGGACATCACCGGCAAGGTTGGGACGAATCCCTACCTGGGCTTGCGGTACTATTATAATTCTCCTTCCGGCCCCACGGTGAACCTGGGCGGGTCGCTCCGCTGGACGGACCGCAACCAGTTCAATATCGGGAGCAGCAATTTCAAGGCGGCATACTTGAATTTGCGGGAGGATGCCTATCTGTCGAACATCAACTGGTACAATTTCGACGTGCAGGGCGGCATCCGCAGCGATTATTACCGGATCAATTCCATCATGGCGGACAAAGTGATCGGCGACTATGATCTGGGAAGCTTGAAAAACAATTATTTCTCCTTCTTCCTGAAGGGAATTGCCGATACGTTCGACGACGGGTATTTCCCGGAGTCCGGGTTCAGTGTCGGCCTGGATTATTCCTGGGTATTCGGAGCCGTTCCCGACAAGATCCATGGCTTCCATGCCATCCAGACGCGGGCGAAGGGGGTTGTGCCGTTCACGGACCGTTTTTCGGTCCTCCCTGCGTTCTATTCCCGTTTCCTGTTCGGGGAAGATGTCCCGCTGCCCTACGTCAATGTGATCGGCGGCTCATTGCCCGGCCGTTATCTGGACCAGCAGATCCCGTTCATCGGGATCAACAACGCCGCCGCGCTGGGGAATCTGGTCATGGTCCTTCGGGCGGATTTCCGGTACAAGGTGTTCAAGAACAACTATGTGACCGGCGTTTTCAATTTTGCGGAAACGGCCAATTCGATGAAAGATTATTTCGGACCGGGCCTGACACGGAACAGCATCCTCGGCCTGGGGGTGGAATATGCCTATTATTCAATCATCGGTCCGGTGTCCTTCAATTTGCACTGGTCCAGTCTGACCCACCGGGTCGGCGCTTACCTGGGCGTCGGATTTGATTTTTGACGGAAGATGGATAGTCAAGTAAATGAATTGGAAAAGAAGGTGCTGCTCCGTCTGCAGGCGCAATGCTCCCGGCGGGAGTATTGTTCTTCGGAGATGTCGGCGAAGGCCTTGAAGGCCTTGGACGGGGACGAGGCAGCCGCGGCCAGGGTCATGGAGGCGCTTCTGAGGGACAAATTCGTGGATGACGTCCGTTATGCCGCCGCATTTGCCCGGGAGAAGGCTTCCCTGCAGGGATGGGGACCGGTCAAGATCCGGTACATGCTTGCTGCGAAGGGGATTGCGCGTGCCGATATCGATGCGGCTCTCCCCGAAGTGGATCCCGAGGCGGCGGACCGCAGGATGGAGGGACTGCTCCAGGCGAAGTGGCGGACGCTGTCGGACGATCCGCAGGGCAAATTGAAACTGATCCGCTTCGCACTGGGGCGGGGATATGATTACGACCGTGTCCGCGATGTCGTGGAACGGATTGTCCGGCAGGGGGAGTGACGCACATGGCAGTGGAAACGGTGCAGGCAAACATGACGGCAGACGGCCGGGTCCGGGTTTTCGCCCGAAACTGTGAGGTCCGTCCTGTCGATGCCCGGACCGCCTCCCTTTTCTGGACAACCCATCATCCGCTGGGGTCGGTTTCCTGCGATTATCGGTACGGCTTGTATGTCTGCCGGGAAGGGCATGCTTCTCTTCCGCCGGGGACTTTGGTTGCCGTGTCCGGGTTTTCCGGACCGCGGCGCTGGGATAAAGGAGGACGGCAGATCCGCTCCTATGAGTGGGTTCGTCACGCCTCGCTGGACGGGGTCCAGGTGATCGGCGGGATGGGGAAGGCACTGCAGGCCTTTGTGCGGGAAACGGATCCGGATGACATCATGAGTTATGCCGACCTTTCCCGGTCGCAGGGCGCGGTGTATGCCCGCTTGGGATTTGTGCGGGAAGGGACGAAGACTTTCCCGGGCGGGGCGGCCAGTGCCAAATACAGACTGAAGCGGGTGTTGTATGAATAAGCGCTTGAAAAAAAACAGATTACGGAAGCTGTGCTGGTTCCTCTTCGTCAAGGTCCCGCTGGCGCTGGTCCTGTTGTCGGTTCTTGTCACCCTGCTGTACCGCTGGACGCCGGTCTTCGTGACGCCCCTGATGGTGAGCCGGCGCATCGAATACCGTGGCGACAAGGAATTCCGTACGCAGAAAAAATGGCGCTCCCTGGACCGGATCTCTGTCGAGTGTCCGCGGGCCGTCATCGCAAGCGAAGACAACCTTTTCTTCACGCACAAGGGCTTTGACTGGGATGAGATTGACAAGGTGCTGACCGATCACCGGGAGAAGGGAACGAAATTGCGGGGAGCCAGCACCATCTCGCAGCAGACGGCCAAGAATGTGTTCCTCCTGCCCAGCCGCACCCTGGCGCGGAAGGCCCTGGAAGCCTATTTTACGTTTTTAATCGAGCGGTTGTGGGGGAAACGCCGCATCCTTGAAGTATATTTGAATGTCGCGGAGATGGGGAAGGGAATCTATGGGATTGAGGCGGCTTCGCAGGCTTATTTCCAGATTCCGTCATCCCGGATGAACCGCAGCCAGGCGTGTCTGGTGGCGGCATCGCTGCCGAATCCCTTGCAGCGGAATCCGGCTTCTCCCTCTGCGTTCGTGCGCCGGCGGGCGCGGGATGTTGCCGCCCTGGAACGGAAACTCAGTTATCCCGACTGGCTGCAGGTAAAGTGATGAAATTTTTTCTAATCATATTAAAATGAAAGCGATTGTCAAAACCGGTTTTTCCCTGCCGGGACAGAAAGGGAAGTATGTTGGAAAAGTCAGGGACGTGTATGATCTGGGCGATTATCTGGTGATGGCCGTGACGGACCGGATTTCAGCCTTTGATGTCGTTCTGCCCGAGGGGATTCCTTTCAAGGGTCAGGTGCTGAACCAGATTGCCGCGAAATTCCTGGATGCGACGGCGGATATCCTTCCCAACTGGAAGGTGGCCGTGCCGGATCCGATGGTGACCATCGGCTATAAATGCGAGCCGTTCAAGGTGGAGATGGTCATCCGGGGATACCTGACGGGACATGCTTGGCGGGAGTACAAGGCCGGGAAGCGGACCATCTGCGGCGTCCCGATGCCCGAAGGCATGGTTGAAAACCAGAAATTCCCGGAGCCGATCATTACGCCTACCTCCAAGGCGGCGGTCGGGCATGATGAGGATATTTCGAGGGAAGATATTATCGCACAAGGTATTGCGACGGAGGAAGAGTATGCGCAGCTGGAACAGTATACCCGCGCGATTTATCAGCGTGGTACAGAGATCGCGGCGAAGATGGGACTGATCCTGGTGGATACCAAATATGAGTTCGGCAAGCGGGACGGGAAGATTTACCTGATGGATGAGGTGCATACGCC
>CADBPH010000148.1 GCA_902796455.1 uncultured Bacteroidia bacterium | reverse complement strand
TGGGTGCACGCGGCAAGATTCCCGCTGATAAACACGACCCGTGAAGGATCATACAACTTGTGGTCCATCAGTTTCTGGATGCACATGTCGGCCATCAGGATGGTCCGCTCGTCGGAGCCCTGCCCCTTCAACTCCAGGACGAGCAGGGTGTTATGCGACTTGGAAACCTGTTTGAGGTAGGCATCCAGCGTCGGCCGCTCTTCCCCGTTGGGCAGCGTATGGCCTTTCAGGGCGGAATAAGGGGTCTCGCGGATGAGCATCTTGTTTATCGTGGGGTTGTGATTGACGACAATCACATTATCCTTGGTCAGGTGGACATCGATCTCGCTGCCCCAGAAGCGCTCTTTCTGCGCACATTTGAGCGATGCGATCGTATTCTCAGAATTCTTGGCTTTTTCATTTTTCCAGAATCCCCGGTGGGCGCAAATCTGGACGTTATTCTCCTGGGCCGTCACAAAGGGTGACGCCACGAAAAAAGCGGTAAGGACCGCGAGGGCCATTTTCTTGAGCATCCTCATCATATTTTAACAATTACTTGTTCCACATATTGTTGGTCGGAAAATAATCCAGGCCCAGTTCCATCGACTGGCGCTCCGCCTGCGGATTGTCCACGGCCCGGAAACAAATCTTCAGCCCCAGGGAATGGCAGAAGTCCACCAACTCCCCGAGCGATTCGATCTTGCGCCCCCCGTATTCAAGAGAGATGGGCGCATTCAAGTCGGGATAATTGAATGCCAACGCTGCATTCCCCAGCTCCAGAAGCATGGGTATGTCCTCCATCTTGGCGAAAATCAAATGGATACGTTCCTTGCCGCCGGAATCGCGATACGCCTTGAGCAACTTCCGGTTACCGGAGGAAACGATGCAGCGGCCCTGCAGACCGTACTTCTCAATGTCCCTGTTCATCTTTTCGATAATCCCGCCATCTTCCTTCAGTTCGATGAAAGCGACACATCCGCTGCGGCGACAGATCCGGAAATAATCCTCCATCGTCGGAATACGGACCTGCCGGGGCGTGAGGGAGGAATAATCGTAACGCCGCTGGGCCGACGCCGTGTTCACCTCTTTGACGGCAAGGCGCCGGAGCTCCTCCAGGGTATAATCCTTCACTTTTCCGGTCCCGGTGGTCGTACGGTCCAACGTCGCATCATGCATACAGACCACCTGCCCGTCCGCTGTGTTCCGGAAATCGGTCTCGATGGCCCAGCAACGATGCGCGGCTGCGGCCTCGAAAGAAGCGAAAGAATTCTCCGGGCCGAAGGGCTGCAGGCCCCTGTGACCGGACCAAAGCGGCCAGGACGGGGTGTTCCGATCCGCTTCCGAGTGGCGCCGGGGACGGTTTTCCAGCCAGTCTTTCGCCCAGGCCACCCGATACCGGCACGCTTCCAGGAAATCGGGCCACGGCATCCAGCCGGTAACATCACTTTCGTTGTACTGGACTTTGACCAGCGTATCTCCTTTACGGTTCCGGGCGAAGATCCAACGGACGTTTGCCGCCATGGGCACAACCGAACTGTCGAAGAAAGAGGCGTCGAAAGGGCCCAACTCCAGCAGGGACATCAAGGCCATCAAGGTATTATCGTGGCCGAACCGCAGTCGCACGGAGGGAGTCCCCGCCGCCAGGTCTTTTTCGGCCGTAGAAAGAAACTCCTCCAGCAACGGCGAGGCGCCGGCGACATTCAGGGGCTCTGCCCATCCGCTGTTGTGGCTGAACTTCCAGTCGTCCATTTCCGCCAGGACAGCTGCTTCTTCCTCCGTGAAAACCCGCGGAAAGGAACTGTCCGGAATGCCGGTTCCGGGAAGGTGACAGCCATAATAGAACAAGGAGCGGACAAACTGAGCCGGATCTGCCAGGCCCCGGGCGGCATCCGGATCGGAAAACAACCGGGCATACAACGCACCGGCATCGAAACGGGCCGCAAACAAACTGTCCGTATTGGCAGGAACCAGCGTTTTCCGATGGAGCAACGGGACCATCGAAGAATTCACATCCGCGAAACAGGTCAGCCGCGGACGGACCTCCCGCATGCCCTCCAGGAAACTGTACATACTCAATATGCACCGGGGCACATCCGACGATACCGCCTCCACGCGTCCCCGCAGGAGGGAAGGCCACTTCGCCGCCATCCGCCGGCCTAGTTCGTACAGCTGGTCACGTCCCGGCTGGCTCAGGTCTCCCCCACGGCCTTTCAGCATCGGATACAGGGAATCGAAACAGGACCGGATTTGTTCACCCGCAGGAGTCAAATCCGCCCCGTGCAAGAGCCCGGCGATGATCTCATACTCCTTTTCATGGGTGACATAGCGGGAGCCATGGCGACCGAAATGACTGATATATACAACCTTATACCCTTTCGGAAGTGGTGTGTCCTTCCGCGGTGCGGAGAAATCGTACTGCGTATAAACTCCCCTGCCCCCCGCCAGGAGCGTAACCGGAAGTAACAGAAGCCAAAAGAACAGAATCTTCTTCATAACAGAATCCTGGGTTCAAAAGGATGTCCTTGCCATCTCATGGAAACAGCCGGAGAAATCTATCCCACAGGATAAGCAAAGATAATTGAAAAAATGTATATTTGTATCCATCGGAAAACCATTCACATGGGCACAGCGGTCACACTGGACATGTACCTGACAGCAGGAGCGGGAATCATCGCGCTCCTCGCCGGCGTTTTGCTGACCCGGGCCATCCCGCTGCTGAAGCGCCTCTGCATTCCCACTCCGGTCTCCGGCGGCATCGTGGTTTCCCTGATCACACTCGCCTGCCACAGCCTGCTGAAAACCGATTTCCAATTTGACGGCACCATCAAGGATATCTGCATGACGCTCTTTTTCACCTCAGTGGGCTTCCAGTCCAACCTGCGGGTCTTCAAACAGGGCGGAAAACAGCTGACCGTCATGATCGGCCTGGTCGCCGTGCTGATCGTAGCCCAGAACCTGCTTGCCGTAGGAATCGCCAAAGGATTGGGTATCAGTCCGCTCATCGGCATGGCAACCGGTTCCATCCCGATGTCCGGCGGGCACGGGACGTCCGGCGGATTCGCTCCCGTGCTGGAGCAAATGGGGCTGACCGGGGCCGCTTCCATCACCATGGCGGCCGCTACGTTCGGCCTGGTCGCCGGCTCCCTGATCGGAGGGCCCTTGGGGGAAAGCCTGATTGCCAGGCACCATTTGGCCAAAGAATCCCATTCCAGTGACGTCGTGCTGGGCATGGAAGGAACCGCCGCCTCCAAGGAGAGCCGGACGGACCATCCCATCTCCGAGGAAACCCTGACCCGCAGATACACCCAAGGTGCCTGCCAGCTGCTCCTGGCCATGGCCATCGGCATGGCGCTCAACCGGTTGCTGGCCTTAACCGGGCTGACTTTTCCGACTTATTTCGGGGCACTGATCGCCGCGGCCTGCATCCGCAACATCAGCGGAGACAAAGCCGGGAAATGGATTTGCATGGATCAGATTACATCGATCGGAAACACCTGCCTGTCCCTGTTCCTGGGCATCGCCATGGCCACGCTCAAACTCTGGGAACTGGCCGGCCTGATGCTGCCGCTCGTGGTGATCCTGCTGGCCCAGGCACTGTTCATTGTCCTGTTTTCCATCTTTGTCGCGTTCCCGGCCCTGGGGAAATCTTACGATTCCGCCGTCCTGGTCAGCGGGCTCTGCGGTTTCGGCCTGGGAGCGACGCCGAATGCCATGGCCAACATGTCCGCCGTCTGCTTCAAATACCACTACGCCGTCAAGCCGTTCATTATCATCCCCATTCTCGGCGCCATGTTCGTGGACATCATCAACACCGGCGTGATCACCCTGTTCCTGAATTTGTTATAGCACGTGGAGAGGCGGTTCTCCCGCATCCAGTTCCGTCACGGGCCGGATGAGGAAATGGAAGGACCTTTCCCCCGCCGGAACCAGATATTGATCCAACGGCAGGGCACCCCAGGAGTTGATGCCGCCGACACCCATCTGGAGCGCCTCGAAATGGACCCAGGTCTTCCCTGCAGAACGGTCGGCCAGATGGGCCTTCGGAAGAAGTTCCAAAGAATGTTTGGGCGCCGCATCCGTCTTACTGAACGAAATGGGTTTCAGCTTCTCCCCTTCCTCATAACAATCCAGCTCAGATTCGCTGAAAGGCAGGGCGGATCCGGAAAATGCGGAGTCCGAACGGATTTCCAAGCCGTACCGGTTCCCATCGACCACCCGCATGTAGCGCATACCCGTATGGGTCCCGGACTCTTGCGCCCGGACATAGGCCAGATGATACTGGTCTTCAACCCGTTGGATATACCGGTCCATCAAAGCAGCCGAGTTCCTGTCGCAATAATTCTCCCATGGTCCGTACCCGAAAAAATCGAGGGTGGAACAACTCCCGTTCATGGCCAGTTTCATCCCGAACCGGGACAGGAATGGCATCTTCTCCAAGCCACCGGCATCCCGCATTTCTTCCCGGACGTCAATCGAACCGTCCGCACCGACCGTATACGTCATCACGACTGTGGCCGCACCGCCCAGCGGCTCGAATTGCACGCGCAGCACGCCACCCTCAACGGAGAGCGTCTGAACCTTCCACTGCGGAACATGCCAGACCGCTGATTTCCTGTTCAGTTTCGCCCCGAAATCATTTTCCGTATAGGCCCGGCTGAAAGACGGAACCATCGGATCCGCCAGCAGTTCCTTTCCTCCAAGTACATACGAGCAGAGGGCCCCTGTGCTGCCATCGAAGACAGCGCGCCAGGAGACGGGACGGCAGAAGGGACCGGTACCGCTGGCCGTTTCACCGAAATATACGATCCTGGACCCGTCCCGGCGGGGAACCACCGGAGTCGGGACCGGAGGAAGGACAAAAGCAGGCTCACAGAGCGGGAACTGATCGTATGCCACCTCAGTCCCGGCCTCAAGAAGCGGCTGGGACTGCTTCAACCGATAACGGACTGTCAGATAAACGGGGACATTTCCCGTGCGGGAAAGAATCTCCGGGCGTTTCACGCCAAGCGGAACCAAGGCCGATCCCTGCGGAGCCACATCGAGATCCGTGACAACGCCATTGCATATGGCCCGGCCGTCCGCCTTGATTTCCCAGAACAGGGAGACACCCTCGAGTCCGGTGAAGAAATTTTCATTGAAAACACGGACAGTCAAATTCTCCCCTTCCTCCAACGAAGAAAGGATATTCCGGTACTGATAGCGGACTTCATAGGCATGCGGATGCAGCGTACGGTCCGGCGCTACCACTCCGTTACAGTTGAAAGAGCCGCACGAGGGCTCCTCCAGGCCGTAATCTCCGCCGAAACCCCAGATATGATCCGTCCCTTTCACGGAAGGGTCCACCGGTTTATACAGCGCCTGGTCCGCGAAATCCCAGATAAAACCGCCCTGATAACGGGGGTATTTCCGGACCAAGTCCCAATACTCCTTGAAATTGCCCATCGAATTGCCCATGGCATGGGCGTACTCGCAAGGAATGAGCGGCAGGGAAGGGCAGGATTCCAGGTATTCCCGGGTCCATGCGGGAGACTTGTACATGGGGGAGGCGATATCCGTATTGTATCCGCCAGCCTGGAAGGCACCCTCGTACTGGACCGGACGGGAGGGATCATATGTCTTGATCCAATCATAACAGGCCTCGAAGTTCGGACCGTTCCCCGCTTCATTGCCGAGACTCCAGACAATGACGCAAGGATGATTGAAATCCCGCAAGACCATCCGACGGTTCCGGACCAGGTGGGCTTCCCTGAAGTCGGGCCGCTTGGCCAAGGTCTTTTCCTTGAAACCCATGCCGTGTGACTCGACATCCGCCTCATCCAACACATAGATTCCATACCGGTCGCAGAGCGCATACCATTTCGGGTCATTCGGGTAGTGGCATGTCCGTACCGCATTAATATTCAATTGTTTCATAATGCGGATATCCCGAATCATGTCTTCTTCCGAGACGACATATCCCCGGTAGGGATTGAGTTCATGCCGATTGACCCCCTTGATCAGGACCGGCTGTCCGTTCACGAGAAGCTGCCCACCGCGGATTTCCACGCTCCGGAATCCAAACGGAATTTCCGTACTTTCACAGAGTCCGTTCCGGTCGGAAGCCCGCACCTTCAACAGATAGAGTTCCGGCGTTTCCGCACTCCACAGCGAGGCATTTTCCAAGGTCCGGGAACTCCGCACGACCCATCCGCCGCCGTCGGTTTTCTCCCGCTTTCCGCGGACTGCTTCCGAAAAAGAAAGGACCCGCCTGCCCGCGGGATCGGTCACTTCATAATCCAGCGAAACAATGCCCGGAGTCACTGTCGTTACAACGGAGAGCCGCCCGTCCATGGAAGCAGTTATTTTAATGTCTTCCAAGCGTTTCTTCTCCCGGGTATAGATGTAAGTATCGCGGGCGAGCCCGCTGAGCCGCCAGAAATCCTGGTCCTCCAGGAACGTTCCGTCACACCACCGGAATACCTCCAGGGCAATCAGGTTTTCCCCGGCTTTCACGAACGATGTGATATCGAACCGGGCTTCCAGTTTGCTGTCCTCGCTGTATCCGACATACCGGCCGTTTACCCAGACCCGGAGGTTGGATGTCGCAGAACCGACGCACAGACAAATCTGCTTGCCGATCCAGGACGGATCCACCGAAAACGTGCGCCGGTAATCACCGACATGGTTGCGGAGAATGGGGACAAACGGAGGATTGGTCTCGGAATTCCCTTTCCAGGGAAATCCGCTGTTCAAGTAGACCGGATTCCCGTATCCGTTGAGTTCCCACATCCCGGGAACCGGCATGGTTCCCCAGGCGGAATCGTCGAATCCGACCGCCTCGAAGCCTTGCAGACGCCCTTCCACAGAAGGATTCCAGAAGAATTTCCACACTCCGTTCAATGAAAGCGTTTTCTGCTCGGAAGTCGTGAATGTTGAGGACATCGGCATCCGGTTTTCTTCGAAGAAATCCGGATCCTGCCAGGGTTCCATGGGCTTCGCCGGCAAAAGCGACGGTTGGATGAGGAAAAGGGCTGCGGCCAGCAGGGACAGAATCTTTTTCATGACAGGTCAGCAGGTCAGAAGAGTTTCTTCGCTTCCCCGTTGAAATAATCGATGCACTGCCGGATATCCGGTACGGAATTGTCCCAGTTATACTCGTACTCGATGGAGAAATACCCCTTGAATCCCTGGTCCTTCAGAATCTGAAGCATGGAAGGCACATTCAGGACACCGGTTCCCCAGATCACATCGTGCGGACCGCCTTCTGCATCGGCAGGAGCGATATCCTTGAAATGCAGGGAGATAATCCGTCCGTCCAGTTTCCGCAGGCATTCCAGCTGGTCCAGGCCGCAGCGTTTCCAGTGTCCGACATCCGAGCAGGAGCCCAGGCGGGCGGACCGGCCCGAAACGGCCGCAAGCAGGCTGTCCGGCGTCCAATAAGTCGAGGGACGCGGATGATTATGGACGGAAACGGCGATTCCGTACTGATCCGACAGTTTTTCGACAAGGTCCCAGTCTTTCATCGCCGGCTCCGTGGAGATGAATTCCATCCCCATCTCTTTGGCGAAGGCGAACTCTTTCTCCCATTCGGAGGAATCCGACGGGACGAACACACCGGTTCCCACAATCTTCACTCCCTTCGAAGCCGCCAGGTCCAGGATCTCTTTCCGGGTCTTCCCGTCCATGCCATAACCGAACACCTGGTCTCCCCATTTGTCACCCAACCGGTGACCCGGGAAGGCTTCGATGTACTTCACGCCCAGGGAAGCGGTTTTCTCGAGGGCTTCCTCAAAAGTGAACTTGTGGAAGGTATAGGACTGCATGGAAAGATTCCAGCCGTTCTTCTCCGCCGGAGTCTGCTTCGGCGAACAGGCTGCCGCCGCCAGCAAGACGGCGGCAGCAGCCAGGAATAAACGCATTCTAGTCATTGGGCATGTCAGGTAAAGAGTAACCGTTATGATACGTATGCTTGATCCACTCCTGGGCCATTTCTTTCGCATTGAACTGACCGTAGCGGCGATCGAAGCGCGGGTCTCCGTCTATGACCTTGAAATCGTCGTAGTTGACGATCCGGATCGTAGCCGAATCGGGAATGTTGGTGAAGCGCATGCCTTCTCCGTCCCATTTCAGCTCTTGGTGCAAACCGGTCGGTCCGGCCAGCCGGACAGCCAGGACACCCATGTCGACCATTTCCGTGAACGGGCCGGAAATCTGGAAGTTGGAAGAGGTCTCGACCCGGTTCTCCGGAGACTCCTTGCAGGCCCGGATCCAGTCCTGTTCATGCGCATCGGTCTTCCAAATGTCCCCGTTCCCGCCGGGAATGCGGCGGAGAACCGGCGCCGGCTCCTTGAAATAATCCATCGCCGATTTCGGCAACAGCATGGGTTTCAAGCCATAGCATCCGGCCATGATCTTGCCCTTGGTACCGATGAACAGCAGTCCGCCGTTCTCATCGCCCATCATCTCGCCGTCAGGGAGTTCTTCCGGGCGGGGCGGCATCAGACCGCCGTCATACCAGTACACCTTCAGCTCGGGCATCTTGACATTGCCCTTCGGGGCGCGAGCCGGGAAGGTATAGGTAATCATTTCCGCATGCGGGGGTGAATAGAGGTTGCTCAGGGTCGAGCTGGCGATCACGCTCGTCGGATACTTGATCCCGAGGGCCATCACCACCGGATCCATGATGTGGCAGGCCATGTCGCCCAGCGCACCCGTTCCGAAATCATAGAAGCCCCGCCAGTTCCAGGGGGTGTATGCCGGGTCGTAAGGCCGCATCTCGGCCGGTCCGATGAACAGATCCCAGTCCAGGGTCTTGGGGACTTTGACTCCCCCGGCCGGCTGCATCAGTCCCTGCGGCCAGATCGGCCGGTCCGTCCAGCAATGCACTTCCGTGACCTCTCCGATCACGCCGGACCAGATCCATTCGGTCAGCTGGCGGCAGTCGTCGAAGGAATTCCCCTGGTTGCCCATCTGGGTCGCCACTTTGTATTTCTTGGCCAGTTTCGTCAGCAGACGGGCCTCATAGACGGAATGCGTCAGCGGCTTCTGGACATAGACATGCTTGCCCAGGGTCATGGCATGAGCCGCGATGATGGCATGCGTATGGTCCGGCGTCGCCACCACGACGGCATCGATATCCTTGCCCATCTGGTCCAGCATGACGCGCCAGTCTTTGAACCGGCGGGCGGAAGGATAGTCGTTGAAAGTCTTCATGGCATAGCTCCAGTCTACATCGCAGAGCGCCACGATATTCTCTGTCGCCATGTTCTTGAGATTACGACGGCCCACGCCACCAATCCCGACCCCGGCGATGTTGAGTTTGTCACTGGGGGCGACATGCCCCAGGGTTTTCCCGAGCACATGGCTGGGTACAATCGTGAAGGCAGCCGCTCCGGCAGCCGCCGACAATCCGGTCTTGAGAAAATCTCTTCTGGAATACTCTTTCATATCGTACTGAATATGTTTGGCAGAAATATTAGTGTATACAAGTGGTTTCTCAAAAATACAAAAAAATCATATTAACCCGTGCGTTTTATTCTTTTTTTACACACTTTCCAAGAAATTAATGCCTCGAATCTTTTGATTTATAACCGAATATTTTTATTTTTAACCGAACAAATCTTCTCCAGCCATGAAAGCTTTCAGAATTACCGCTGTCGTAGCGCTCATCCTTTCCACATGCGCTGCCGTCAATGCACAGGTCAACCTCAAGGCTTTGAAAGAAAAAGCCCAGAACGCGGCCAAGAAAGGCCTCGAAAATGTTACGGGAGGAAACACGGGAACCGGTTCCTCTGCCACCACCTCAACCTCGCCCCTGTCAGGTGCCTTGAAGAATGCAGCCTCGGCGCTTCCGGCGCCGAAGGGTAAAACATTCTATGTCAGCGCCTCTACCGGTTCAGCCCGTGCCGACGGCCTGTCCGCATCCTCTGCCATGAAAGACCTGCAGAAAGCCATCGATACCGCTGAGGACAATGATATCATCTACGTGGCCGAAGGCAATTACCTGGGCAATCTCGACCGCGGATACATCGAATGCGGCAAATTCGGAAGTTCTTCCACCAGCCTGGGCAAGTTTATCAGCATTTACGGAGGCTATTCCCCGGACTTCAGCGAGCGGAATATCATCAAATACGTCACGAAAATCCAGCCGGTCGATCAGAAGTTCATCGTACCCCTTTTCAACATCAACGCCAGAAGGCCGAACGGCTATACCGGACCGATGGGGAATGTCGTGGTGGACGGCCTGGTCTTCGACTTCGGAGAAAACAACCTTTATTGCAAGGCGAATGTGAACGACCCCATCACCGGTACGCCCAACGAAGGCGTGCTCACCGGCCGTTTCATTGAGCCGGACGGGGCCCCCAACGTTCCCAAAGTAGGATACAGCAATGGTGACGAATATGGCCTGCACCTCGACGTGGAAGGAAACGTACGCATCTCGAACTGCATTTTCGTCAACTGCCGCGACTATGGTATCTGCGCGCTCATGGGCAAGGGCCACATGGAGATTTCCAACAACATCTTCATCTCCTGCCGGTATGCCGCCTGCCAGGTGAGAGGCAATACGAAGGATGCAGACATTCCTCTGGTATCCCTTGATTTCCACCACAATACCGTTCTCTTCACCTGGACCCGGACCAAGGTGTTCGAAGATATGGGACAGGGGTTCCGCTTCATGAACGGCATCCGCACCATCAATGTCCACAACAACATCTTCGGCTGCAACAGCAACTGCGCCGTTGAAAGGGTCTTCTACGAATCCAACGCAGCCCTGGAGAAGGAAAAGGTCAGCAACCTCTATGACAACTATTTCTTCGCGAACCGCAGGGATCTGGAACTGGCTGCACCGGGCGTCGCCACGATTTCCGTGCCCGCGGCCCGGATCGAGGAAGCGGAGCAGATCGGTCCCAAATTCGAAGGAAATATGGAAATGCCTGAAAACGAAGCATTTATCAACGCGATTGACAAAGCCTACCTGGAAGGATTCATGTCGCTGACCATCATCTCTTCCCAGAGTTACAACGCCAATTCCGCCGCCAACCAGGTCAACCGGCTTTTCGGTTTGAATCAGCAGGGCAGCGAAATCGTCCGGCCCAGCATGTACTGCAACAAATATCCTTGGGAGAAGGCGAAAGACCTTTTCGGCAAGGTAGCTAACTATGGGGCACAGATGCCCGAATAATTTTCATATCATGGATAATACGATTGACAGGAGAAGTTTCTTCAAACGGATGGCCGGTGCCGGAGCACTGATCGCCACCTCACAACTGCCGTCCTGGGCAGATGACAAACCCGAAGTTTTCCCGGAAAGAGGCCGGTATGAACGGCTGTCGCTCAGCTATGCCGTCGTCCGGATCGGTTTGGAAAAACCGTTTTCTGTCCTGCACATCTCGGACTCCCACCTCACGGCGGCGTATCCGCACGAGAATGAGAAGAAACAGAAGTTGAATACAAACCGGACGCGGACCTTCGGCGGACGGCAGGAAGAAGCCCTTCGGGATGCCCTCGCGTGGGCGAAACAGCACGTGGATTATGTGGTCCATACCGGAGACCTGATCGACTGGCAGAGCGAAGCGAATTTCGACCTGGTCAAGAAATATTTCGGTCCTGACATCATCGGTGCGGTCGGGAACCACGAATTCAGCCCGGACATGGGCTATACCGAGCCGAAAATGGAAACGACCGAATCCGGGAAAGACCGGACACGTGCGC
>CADBPH010000147.1 GCA_902796455.1 uncultured Bacteroidia bacterium | reverse complement strand
CTGGCCGATGAGGCCCAGGGCATCGCGTTCTCCCTGCCGGTTTCCCGCACGACGACAATCCGGGGGAACGAAAAGGAATAAGGTTTATAATTTATTCAATTCCTCGTTCAGCCACACAAGCCGGGTATTGTAATAATACTTCAGTTTGTCGATTTCCCCGGCGTGGGTTTCGGGATACGGTTTCGTCTGCGGGCTGACGTATTTCCCGAGAATCTGCCAGCGCTCGAAATTGCGGGCGATCTTCTCCTCGCCCATCTCCGCGACATATTTATCAATGATGGAAGGAATGGTCCGCAGGAACGGATAATTCTCATTCCACATCCGCTGGACCCGCCTGACGAACGCCGGGTCCTGGAACAGGCGGAAATACCACCCTTTCCCGTAGTTCCCGTAATTGACCCCGTCCACGATATAATCGGACAGGTAATCCCGCGTATGGAAACCGGTCGGGCCGTTATCCAGCTTGGGATAATACTGATTGAAATAGTTGCAATTCCCGAACGCCCGGTCGAAATCCCAGACAAAGTACATTTCCAGTTTCTTCCCCGGCTCCTTGGTCAGGAAGGTGCTCTTACAGCACTTCCCGTCAATGTTGTAGGACAGCTCCTCGATGATGTAATACTTGATGAAGGAATCGACATCGATGTACTTGGCATACCCTTCGGTCTCCGACTTGAAATTGTTGCCGTACAACGCCGTTTCAAATGCCTTATAAAGGTCCCTGGCCGCTTTCTTGAGGGAATCCGTGGGCGCTTCCGGATACTTGATATTCACCGGAATCTTGCAGACACTGGAGCGGAAATGGTATTCATCGTCATGCGACTTGTCCAACTCGAAAAACATGCCGTCCTCGGCAATATCGATCCGATGATTGGCCACTTCTTTCTGGGGACAGATACAATACATGCCGATGTACTCGTTGTTCAAGTAAACCTCCACGGGAATCAACTGAATGGTCCAGGAGAAGCCCAGCTGCTTGGAAATCTCCATCGCGATCAGGTTGCGGACCAACGACTTGTCGCAATAGTTGGACACCAGTACCCAATCCCGGTTCTTGTCCATTCCCAGGACCTTCACCTTCTCGTCAAACTTAATCCGGTACGGCTTCTTGGGCTCGCCCCACGTGGTATTCCCCCGTCCGCGGATCTGCATCGGACCGCCGACAACCTTGGTCTCGGAATACTTTGCCCGGGAATCGATGATCTGGGCATTCCCCTTGATATACTCCGTCTTGCTCGTAATGGCGGCCCCGTTTTCCGTCGTGATCAACACAACCGGCATATCCTGATTGATCCAAGAAGGCACTTCCCCGTCCCCCTCCCCGGAATCCGGCTTCCGGTTCGGGTCAAAGTCTGGAATCTCCTCGCTGATGTCATCTCCTTTACAGCTCCCCACCACGACAACGGCAGAAAAAAAGAGCATGCAAAGGATCCCGATATGGAATAATTTTCTCATTATCAATAATATTTATATCCTGCCTTGCGCAGCTCCTTTTCATTCTTGAAAGGATGGGCCGGCTTGAGGTACTTGGCAAGAAACCGGTAGCTCTTGAAACGGATGTCCGTCGCTTCTTTCTCGTCCGTACGCTCGAACAGGTGCGCACCACGCATGGCGGGATATATCTTATATTCAAACTCCTTGCCAGCAGCCTGGAGGGCATCGATCATGCGCTTGACCTCCGTCCAGGACACGTCATCGTCGTTCAGGCAGGTCGTGATCATGAGCGGTTTCTCCAGCCGCGAGGCATAGCTCACCGGGGAACGGCGCGCATATTCTTCCGGGGCCTCTTCCGGGAGCGCCCCGACATGATAAGAAGCCTGGAATTCCTTGCCGTAGCCCGGAGACTGGTAGCTGAGCCGGTAGGTCACGTCACTGACCGGCACCCCGGCATAAGCGCAGGCGTATTTATCCGGCCACTGCAGGATGTTCATCAGGGAAATCATGCCGCCGTGGCTCCAGCCCAGCAGCCCGACCCGGTCGGGGTCCACCACGGAATAGTTCTCCACCATGTAATCCCGCGCAACAAGCACATCCTCGTTTTCCAATCCACCGTAATCAATTGCCTCATAGAAACTTCTCCCATATCCCGTCGAGCCGCGGTAGTCCGGGGTGACGACGATGTAGCCCTGGGCGACCAACTCCCGGAGCACATGCACATAGCCGGTCTCGAACGTCCCGTGGATTCCTCCGTGCGGGAAGACGACCAACGGATACTTGCGCCCCTGCCGGACCGAGCGGGGAAAGAAGACGTAGGAGTAAAACTCCAGCCGGTTGTCCCGAAGCGTGTCCTTGAAGGGAGCATTGGACGGACGCGGGACGCGCAAAGGTTCGCCGGTCAGCCGGACCTTGTCCACATACGCCACGTCCTGCATACGCATGAAAAGCAAGATTTCCTCATTGCCCTTGTCCAGGGACTGGTATTCGAATTTCATATCCTGGGCGGAAAGCGGCAGGACGGCCGACAGGACCAGGAAAATCAGCATCCCGGCCCGCTGCATCCTATTCCGTATCTGACTGACGTGTTGCATGGGGAACAAGTTTCAAGCAAATATAACGATTTCTTGCAGAATCCTTGAATATTTGATAAATTCGAACAGTTAAAGCCCATGCCCATGCGACCTGTTTCCAGAAGAAAATTTCTCCAATCAAGTGCTGCCATGGCAGCACTCAGTGCCGTCCCCATGATTGGAACCAGCTGTACTTCAAGCACTCCCAAGCCCCTACCCAAAGGAGGCAAACTCCGGATGCGCTTCTACCCGTACACCAACGAAATGGCCCATACTTTCACCATTTCCGGGTTCTCGCGGAATTCTACGCAGATTATCCTGATCGAGATCACTTACGAAGGCGTCACGGGGTACGGAGAGGCCGCCCTGCCCCCCTACATGGCCGGCCAGACCCTGGAAACGGCGACGGCTTTCCTGCAGCAGGTGGATTTATCCCGCTTCGACGATCCCTTCATGACCGATGACATCCTCGACTATGTCGACGGCATCGCACCGGGAATGACCTGCGCCAAATGCGGGGTAGACATCGCCCTGCACGATCTGATCGGCAAACTCTGCGGCCTGCCGCTGTGGAGGATGTGGGGATACAATCCCACCCATACGCCCTGTACTTCTTTCACGATCGGGATGGACACCCGCGAGATGATCATTCAGAAAACCAAGGAGGCTGAACCGTATAAGATTCTGAAAGTCAAGCTCGGATCGACGGAAGAAAACGACAAGATGATCATTTCCACGATCCGCGAGGTGACCGACAAGCCCATCGTCATCGACGCCAACCAGGGCTGGAAAGACAAGTATTATGCGCTGGACATGATTAACTGGTTGTACGAAAGGGGCGTCCAGATGATTGAACAACCCATGCCCAAGACCGTCTTCGACGACATGGCCTGGATCACGGAACGCAGCCCGCTGCCCACCTACGGCGATGAATCCTGCCAGCGGCTGGTGGATATCCCCAAGCTTCAGGGAGTCTTCAACGGCATCAATATCAAGCTCATCAAGTGCACGGGGCTCCGGGAGGCCAACAAGATGATCACGACGGCCCGCAGCCTGGGCATGCATGTCATGATCGGCTGCACCACAGAAACCTCCTGCTCCATCAGTGCCGCCGCGCAGATTTCCCCGAAAGTCGACTTTGCCGATATCGACGGGAACCTGCTCATCACGAACGATTGCTTCAGCGGCATGAAGATCATCGACGGAAAAATAACCCTGAATGACCTGCCGGGAATCGGAGCGACAAAACTGTAACGCTTTATTTCACTTTAACTTTCAGGCACCAGATGTGCTCGCAGGGCAGTTTCCGCCGGATGCTGTCCGGGATGGACACGACAACGCCGCCCCCGGCTGCCTTCTGCCACTTCAATGCCTTGCCGGTTCCCAGCATCACCACGCCTTTTGAAGAGACGGGGACAAAGGAAGGCAGCGCCACCTGCGCCGGCAGCGATTCTCCCTCCTCCGGAATGTAGTAGGCATAGACATAATCCCCTTTTGCCGTATAATACACTTTCCCATCCTGATAGGGGGCGACGGCTTTGGTGGCATAAATCCCTTCTGAATTGACCTGCATCCAGTCTCCGATTTCCCGGAGCCGCTCGTAGGCCTGCTCATCCAGCGTCCCTTCCGGGCTCGGACCGACATTCAGCAGGAAATTCCCCCCGCGGGAGACGATCTGCACCAGCATGGTCAGGAGCGTGGAAGTGGATTTGTACACCGGATTGCGGCGGAAAGACCAGCCGTTTGCCATGGTGATACAGGACTCCCACGGATAATCGAGCGCTTGCTCGGGGATCTTCTGTTCCGGGGTCTGGTAATTCTCGTAAATCGTGCGCCGGCCCCGGCCGACCATGATCATGCCGGGCTGATTGCCGCGGACAATTTTGGCAAACCGCTCCCAGTCATAATCAACCGTGCGCTGCGGATCCGTGACCGGCATATCGTACCACATCAGCATCAAATCGCCATATTCCCCGGAAGTCAACTCGTCCAGCTGGGCGGCGATAAAGTCCTGATACGAAGCCCATTTCTCCGGGAAAGTATGCGGATTGTAATTGATGTGACGGGTCTTCGGCGGAAACTTCCTCCACCAGAAATCGTTGTTGTGCCAGTCCGGGAAGGAAAAATAGGCTCCCGTTTTGATGCCGCGTTCCCGGTACGCGTTGAACACTTCCCTGGCGATATTGGCCCGGGGATCGGAATGGAAGGCACAGCCCTCGTCCGTCACTTTGTAATCGGTCTGGTGGGTATCGAACATGCAGAACCCGTCATGATGCTTGGTGGTGAATACCACGTACTTCATTCCGGCATACTTGGCCGCGTCGGCCCATTTTCCGGGGTCGAAGGAGACCGGATTGAACGTATCCTTCAGATGTTCATACGCCTGCAGGTATTCGAAATAGGACATCTCTCCGCGGGGCTCATATTGCCACTTCGATTCTTCGGGGCAGATCGACCACGATTCCACGACTCCCCACTGGCTGTAGGGCCCCCAGTGGATAAACATACCGAATTTCAAGTCCTGCCACTCGGCAAGATTGGCTTTGACGTCTTCCTCCACCGGAGGAATATACTGCGCATACACACTGATGGAAAGTGACATTGCGGCCAAGAGCAAAAGGAATCTTTTCATGACGGGAGTATTAAAACGACTTTCACAAATATATGAAAATATTCCCCGTTTTTTGTATATTTGAACATTCACGAAAACTAATAATGTGATGAGAAAGTTATTCTTCTTGACATGTGTATGCCTCATGGCATTGGCATCCTGCGGGAAAAAGGTCCCGGCATCGGTGCCTGCGGTTATTAAAGATGGTATTATCGAACTGAAAGCCCCGCCGCGTGCCCCCGGACAGCAGAGTGCCCTGGGCCTGAAATGCGACCCGATCGAAACGGTCCGCATCGCCTTTGTCGGCGTCGGTTCACGGGGTGCAGGAGCCGTCAGGAGATACACCCAGATCGACGGGGTCAAGATCATGGCTTTCTGCGACGAGAAACAGGACCGCGTGGACTACTGCAACCGCATCCTGGACAAGGCCGGGCTGCCGGCTGCCGACACTTATGTCGGGGCAGATGCCTACAAACAGCTGTGCGAACGGGATGACATCGACCTGGTCTACATCGCGACGGACTGGCTGGACCACGTTCCGATCTCCGTATATGCCATGGAGCACGGTCATCATGTCGCCGTAGAGGTCCCGGCGGCCCTGACGATCGAAGATTGCTGGAAGCTGGTGGATACCTGTGAGAAAACCCGCCGTCACTGCATGATGCTCGAGAACTGCTGCTACGACTTCTTTGAGATGTCCGCCCTGAACATGGCCCAGCAGGGACTCTTCGGCGAAGTATATCACGTGGAAGGCGCCTACATCCACTTCCTGGCCGAGGATTGGGACAGGAGCGAAACCTGGCGCGTGGACTACAACATCGACAACCGGGGAGACAACTATCCGACCCATGGCCTGGGCCCGATCTGCCAGGTGCTCAATATCCACCGCGGCGACAAGATGGATTACCTCGTCGCCATGGACACCCCTTCCTACAACGGGAAAGTCGCTGCCAAGAAGTTCCGCGATAAAGACTACTGCAAGGACGGCGACCACACGATCAGCCTGATCCAGACCGAGAAGAAGAAACTCATCGAGGTCCAGCACAATGTCTACGCCTACCGGCCTTATTCCCGGATGTACCAGCTGACCGGTTCAGAAGGCTTTGCCAACAAGTACCCCACGCAGGGCATTTCCGTCAAGGGCATGAACGGGCACAACTATGTTCCCGATGCAGTCCGGGATTCCCTGATCAGCGCTTACCGTCCCGAATTCGCCAAAGCGATCGAGGAAAAGGCAAAACAGGTCGGAGGACACGGCGGCATGGACTATATCATGGATTACCGTCTGATCTACTGTCTGCATCACGGCCTTCCGCTGGATGAAGACGTATACGATGCGGCCGAGTGGTCTGCCGT
>CADBPH010000146.1 GCA_902796455.1 uncultured Bacteroidia bacterium | reverse complement strand
GTCGGGATGATCCGACTCGAACGGACGACCCCTACGTCCCGAACGTAGTGCGCTACCAACTGCGCTACATCCCGATTCTCTCCGTAAAAAAAGAGCTGCTCGGCAGCTCCGGAGTCATCTCAACTTTAGGAAAGTTTATTGATGTAAAGTGCGATTCCGCTCTTCAGGTTGGCTGCCTTGTTCTTGTGGATATATCCGATCTTCGCCAATTTGTCGATCATCGCATACACCTTCGGCGCATCGGCCTCGGCTGCCTTCTTGTCTGTCGCTGTCCTTATCGCGCGGATAGCATTTCGCGTCGTTTTTGCATAATACCGATTATGCAATCTGTGCCGTTCGCTCTGACGAATGCACTTTTCTGCAGATGCATTATTTGCCATTGTTGTATTTTTTTAATATTTGGTAGTGGGTAGGAGAATCGAACTCCTATTGCAGGAATGAAAATCCTGAGTACTAACCGTTATACGAACCCACCGACTCGCCCCGAGAAAAGCACGTGTCTTCTCAAGGGATTGCAAAGGTATATAATATTTTTTTTATCGCAAAATATTTTACCCCTTTTTCGAGGACTCTTTTTCAGCCCCCGCCTCTTCCGCAGGCCATTCAAAAGAGTATACAATGGACTCAACCTGCCTGAGATACTGGCGTTTATCATACTTCGGCGCATAGACAAACCCCTCCACGACAATGATGTCTTTATTATCCTTGCTGTAGAAGGAATGGGAGACGAACGGGCCGCCCATATAGTCGTTATGCACCTCCCAGAACCCACGCGTCTGGGCGAACTGACGCCCGCGGAAACGGATAAACTCCACAGTAGGAGTCACATACGTACTCGTCGTCATCCACGTGTTGTCAAACATCCCCGGGACGTTGCGCTGCAGGATCTCATTGCGGTGCGCAATGATATTCTCCTCGGAGAAATTGTCCACCTCGGCTGCCGGATACTTGTACACCAAGATTCCCTGGATGGTATATTGCCGCTCATCGGCAATCCAGACAAACTCGTCCGTTTTCTTCTTGAGTTTATAGCCCGAAGGGAAATGCGGCGATCCGCCCACCACTTCGCGCACCTGCGGAGCCAGGCTGTGGTCCTCATACTGCTTGGAATTCGTTATCACCCGGTCGCGCTCAGCCTGTTCGATGGTCGAGAGGATCCGCGGTCCGCTCTCCACCAGCATGTTCAGGGCGCTGTCCGCGCTGTGGCTGCTGACCTGGATGACGCATTGCGGATGCGACCACACATCATTCCGATAGACGACGCCTTCGTTCTCGACCTGCGAGGAAATATTGAAAATCACAATATTCCGATGCACCTTGAACATATCCACGAAACCGGCCGGAGTAATGTTGACCAGCGAATACAGCGGTTCGCGCTGGGCCAGGTACGGACAGTCGCTGGCCAGGAGTTCGCGGGCCTGCGTCCCGAGATTCCCCTCCCAGTTGGCCTTGTCCATCACCACAATCACTTCACCGGCCTTTCCGCTGACATTGGGGAGCAACGTCGCAGCTGTCTTGCAGCCCACAGCAGCAATGAGCGCGAGGGTCGTTGCGAGAATTGAGAGTAATTTGTTCATAATTGTATGATTAAAGCGCTTTCGGTTTGCCTGAACTAATGCATGAGCCGGCCGATATCATTCCCGAAGGCCAGGATCATGAGACCGATCAGCAGAGCCATGCCAATCATTTGTGCGACAATCAGGAAACGGTCCCCGGGCTTGCGGCCGGTCACCATTTCATACAGTGTAAACAAGATGTGGCCGCCGTCCAGTCCCGGGATCGGGATCAGGTTCATCACCCCCAGCATAATGGACAGCAGGGCGAGGATGGTCAGGAAACGGTACCAGTCCCATGCGCTGGGGAATACCTGCCCGATTGCGATGAAACTGCCCACTGACTTGTACGCCCCCGTGCTGGGTGTAGCCACCATCCGCAAGTCACTCAAATATCCGCCGATGGTACTGAATGTCATCTTGACCCCGGCAGGAATCGCCGTCACGGCATTGTACTCGCGGGTCATCAGTCCGGGAATCTGGGCATAAATCTGCGCCCGCCCCGAGGTATCCACCTGCAGTTGCATCTCCAGGGTATCCGTTCCCCGGACAACCTGCGCCGGTACGGTCTCGCCGGGATGGGCAGAAAGGACCTCCCGCGAATCCTGGACAAACCGGATGGGCTCCCCGCAGACCGACGTGATCCGGTCCCCCCGCTGCAGCGCAGACCCGAAATTGGGAGACGTTTCCGGAATCGTATCGATAACGAACGGGACCGCCACATCGAACATGTCCGGCGTATTGAGGATTTCCGGAATCCGGCTTTGGTCAATATAGATTTCCACCGTATCCGCTCCGCGCAGGAGGGTGACTTTATGGACATCCCTCCGGGCCAGGTCCGCCTGCAACATGCCGAAATTCTCCGGCACATAATCGTCCAGTTTCAGGATACGGTCGCCGCTCCGGAACCCCATATCATAAGCCAACTCATTGACATATATCTGGTTGTCAGCATTGCTCAAGTAAGACTCGCCCCAAATGGCCAAGATGCCGGAATAGACGAAGATCGCGAAAATGAAATTGAACAGGACGCCTCCCGCCATCACCAGCAGCCGCTGCCAGGCCGGTTTGGTCCGGAACTCCCAGGGCTGCGGATCGTGCGCCATGGTTTCCAGGTCCATCGACTCGTCGATCATCCCGCAGATCTTGCAATAGCCGCCGAGGGGCAGCCAGCCGATTCCGTATTCCGTCTCGGAATCCTTCAGCCGGGGAAACAGCTTGGAAAACCATCCGGACTTGGTACTCAACAGTTTCACCCCGCCCACGTCGAAAAACAGGAAGAATTTGTCCACCCGGATTCCAAACAGCTTGGCGAAAGAGAAGTGTCCCAGTTCATGGAACACGATCAATATGGAGAGGGCAAGGATCACTTGCACCACTTTCATCAGCACATCCATTACAACTTTCCGATCATTTCTTCTGCCCGCGAGCGGATCTCCGCATGCGTGGCCTGCAAATCATCAAACGAAGGCTCCGCCACAAAATCCGCACCATCCATGCAAGCGGCGACAATATTTGTAATGTCGTAGAAACCAATCCGTCCGGCGAGGAAAGCCGCAACGGCAGCCTCATTCGCCGCATTCATGGCGCAAGGGATATTCCCTCCCCGGCGGATGGCCGAGAAAGCGATATCCAGGGCGGGGAAACGGTCCCGGTCCGGTTCCTGGAATGTCAGGCGTCCCAACTGGGCAAAATCCAGACGGGGCACATCCAGGGCGGGGCGGTCCGGGAAAGC
>CADBPH010000145.1 GCA_902796455.1 uncultured Bacteroidia bacterium | reverse complement strand
TCAGAGGGTGTCATGATGGTGGAATTCTTCCGCTCCAGACCGCCGATAATCCGGTCGACCGCATCCAGGAAGTCTTGTTTGTCGATTTCCGTCTTGTTCTTGCGCGCTGCAGTCAATGCGGCTTCATTGCAGACATTGGCGATATCCGCACCGGAGAATCCGGGCGTATGCTTGGCCATGAAAGTCACATCGAAATCCGGAGAAACCTTCAAGCCCCGCATGTGGACCTGGAAAATCTCTTCCCGTTCCTTGAGCTCCGGCAATTCCACGTGGATCTGGCGGTCGAACCGTCCGGCACGCATCAAAGCCTTGTCCAGGATATCCGCGCGGTTGGTCGCCGCGAGAATAATGACGCCCGAATTGGTGTCGAACCCGTCCATCTCCGTAAGAAGCTGATTCAGGGTATTTTCCCGTTCGTCATTGGAAGAGAATCCGACGTTTTTCCCCCGGGCACGTCCCACGGCATCGATTTCATCGATAAACACGATGCAAGGGGCCTTCTCCTTGGCCTGCCGGAACAAGTCGCGGACCCGGGATGCCCCTACGCCCACGAACATTTCGACAAAGTCCGATCCGGAGATAGAGAAGAACGGAACATTGGCCTCGCCCGCCACTGCCTTGGCCAGCAACGTCTTGCCGGTTCCGGGAGGGCCGACCAGCAGCGCCCCCTTGGGAATCTTTCCGCCCAGGGCGGTATATTTCTTGGGATTCTTCAGGAAATCAACGATTTCCATGACTTCTTCCTTGGCACCATACAGGCCGGCCACATCCTTGAACGTGACGTTGACCTGGTTCTTGTCGGCCAGTTTCCCCGTAGATTTTCCCACGTTGAAGATACCGCCGCCGGCACCGCCGGGCGTTCCGCCGCCCATGTTGCGGCCCAGTCCGCGGAACATCCAGACCCACATCAGGATCAGCAGGATCGGGAAAATGAGCCACTCGAGGACATCGCTCCAAACCCGGTCGTTATTGACCAGCTCATACTTGAAGGAAGATTCCGGAGTCAGTCCCTCGCTCAGCGCAGCAAATTCTTCCTCAGGGTTGAATTTATTGGAAACCAGGAAGATGAAATGCGGGGAACGGGTCGGCACCGTCCCGCCGAACAGATCGGCGTATTTCGCCAGCCGCTCGGGACGGACCGTGATTTCCCCTTTGAAATCATTCCGGACAAAGGAAATCTCCTTGACATCCCCCTCCGCAATCATGGTCTTGACCTGCGGCCATTCGATTTTTTGCGGGTTGGCGCCTCCCTGGCTGCTCAGCATCCAGATGATGCCGGCGACCAGCAGGATATAAAACCAGGAGAAACCGATATTGATTTTTACGACCTTGCGCTTCGGCCGGTTCTCATTTTCAGGCATGTATGACGAATCTAAGGATGAACGGTTATTCTTGCGGAGTCTTCTTGCGTGCAGCAGCACGGACCTTGGTGACGGCCTTCGGCTTTACCCGTACGGAAGACGTCTTGGCAGGCGCCTTCGGTTCATCGACATATTCTTTGCGCGGCGCATCCGCCCACAGGTCTTCGAGACGGTAAAACTCGCGATATTCGCTCAGGAAAATGTGGACGACAAAATCCCCGTAATCGAGGATAATCCAGAAGTCGTTCTCCAGACCCTGCATCCGGAGAACCTTCAAGCCGCATTTTTCCTGCATTTTCACAATGACATTGTCCGCAATGGCCGCAACAGCGGTTGTCGAATCTGCATTGCAGACGACGAACCAGTCCGAGATGGCCGTCTCGATCGGCCGAAGATCAAGGGATACCACATTCTTTGCCTTCTTTTCCAACATTGCATCCGTGATGACCTTCAAAACGGTAGTATTTCTCATAATTATGGTTTAAATTTGCTTAATCATACAAATATAACACAAATTCCGAACCAATGGAAAAAGGGGTGCAAATAAAATGGGTGGAAACCATTGATTCCACGAATAATGAACTTGCAAGGCACATTTCCGACTTTGACAATCTGTCAGTTCTGGCTGCCAGATACCAGGAGGCCGGCCGCGGCCAGCGCGGGAATCATTGGAAGAGTGCCGCCGGAGAAAACCTGACTTTTTCCATGATGTTCAAACCGGGGACGCCACCCTTCCCCTCCATCAGCGCGGCGGAGCAGTTCCCGATCAGCGAAGCGGCGACACGGGCCGTTTCCTCCTTTGTCCGGGGACAGGGTGTTCCCTGCCGGATCAAATGGCCCAATGACATCTATGTCGGGGATCGGAAAATTTGCGGCATGCTGATTGAAAACCAGTTGGATGCCCGGGGGAACATCTCCTCCTGCATCATCGGGATCGGATTGAATCTCAACCAAATAGATTTCCCGCCCGAATTGATGAATC
>CADBPH010000144.1 GCA_902796455.1 uncultured Bacteroidia bacterium | reverse complement strand
TGGGAATCGGGGCAGCCTGGCTGCTGACCCGGGTCGTCGTACCGGAGCCCGCCTTTGCGGATATTTGCGGCCTTGTGCTCTGCATGTTGGCTCTTTTGGCGCTGGCCGCTGCCTGTGGCAAGCCTTTTGGAAAGAAAGAGACGGCCCTCCTTAAGAATAAAATAAAAGAATCGATATGACAAAAAGGATTTTCATCGCCCTGGCGGCATTCATGCTGACGGTTTCCGGGCTTTCTGCCCAGAATCTGCTTCGTTATAACTACAAGAAAAACGGTTATGTATATACCGGTACGGAGCGCCTCCGGGTCCCTGGATCCCAGCCGATCCAGTTGAAACTCAGCCGGATTGCCCTTCCTGACGGAGCTTCCGTGTATATCCTGCGCATGGATTTCGAAGATGCGGCCCAGTGGAGTGTCCCCAAGAATGCGTCCCTGAAAGTTTCCCTTTCTTCCGGCAAGACCCTGGTTTCCAAGAATGAGCTGGAAAGCAACGTGGTCGCCCCCAAAGGGGTGAAAACCGATGCCGGGACCGTGTATTGGAACGGTGCGGAGTATTATTTCGAAGAAAATGATATCGCGAAGATGACAGGTGGTGTATCTGCCATCGAAGCGGTCCGCCGCTTCTCTTCCGATGGCGGAAACATCAAGGTGACCTACAAGAATGATGAATTCGCCAACGCCCTTTACCGCCAGTACCAGGCGATTACGGGCGCTCCGGTTCCCCAGGCGGAACTTGGGGACAATATCAAATCCCTGCAGGATTTCTCCGGCAGCCGCACTGCGCAGACCAAGACGGTCAGCGTCGATCCGCAGTTGTCCGTTTCGCTGTCATACCTGTATTATGCCGACACCAACAACGAGAATTACGATCTGAATCTGTACCTGAACGGAAAAGAGGTGCCGATCGGCACCTCCGTAACGCTTGTGACGGCTTCGGGCACCACCATTAACCTGCAGCAGGAGAAGGATTTGCCCGGAGGGTATGTGGTCTGCTATCCGACGGTGGCGCAGCTGAAAGAAATTGCCGGGGGCGTTTCCCGCCTGACCATTCGCGGGACGGAAACGATTGCGGATATCTCCCTGCGGGACAGTCAGTTCGCCGAGACGGTGAAGTCCCTCTACCATTCCCTGCAGCGGGTCGCCATCCTGTAGATTCTCAGTGCCCTTTGACCATGGGCATCATTTCTGACCGGTCTCCGTCGTTCGGGGCCGGTTCGATTCCCAGCAGCCAGCAGATAAACGGATATACGCTGACGTTGCGGAACTGCGGCGCAGCATAACCTTTCTTGAAATCCGGGCCCTCGGCGCGGAAAACCGTCTGCATTTCAGCATAGGACGGGAAATAGCCATGGGCTCCTTTGCTTTTGGAGGGGCGGCTGTAGAATTGCCATCCCAGAGCGGGCGCGACGATGATGTCTCCTTCGCGCGGGCTGGTCCCGTAGTTCAATTCCGCGGGAATTTCCTCTTTTTTCCACACATAAATGTGTTCGACGCCTTTCAGGGCCGTCAGGATGGAGTCGCGGCACGCTTCGTTTTTGCTGAAAATGGAGGTCGGGGTCCCCTGGATGATGTTGCTGCACCAGTCCCGGTTGATGTAATCAAAGGGGTTGACCAGGCGGTCCGGGGAAACTTCAACCATGCCGTGATCCGCCAGGACGATGAGGTCTGTCTTTTTATCCAGGCCGTGGGCTTTCAGTCCTTCGCGCAGGCGTCCGATCATGCTGTCCACCCGGTTGACGCAGGCGGCTGTCTCCGGGGAATGGGGCCCGAATACGTGTCCCGTGTGGTCCGGCTCGTCGAAATAGAGTAACAGCAGCCGTGGCCGGTCCTTTACGGGCTTGAGCATCAGGGCGATGGTCGAGTCGACGCGGGCTTCGTAGCCGAGCAGGTTGTCGTTATCGTAGACGCGGTAGTAGCGGGGATGCTTGCCGTTGACGCCGAAGTCGGAGGCAACCCAGTAGTTGACTCCGGCGATGATTCCCTGCCGCTGGGCCGTGTTCCAGATGGGTTCTCCCAGGTAGAAGGTTGCATCGGAGCGGTTTTCTCCGCCCATGGAGTAGTATTCTTTTCTTTCTGAATCCCAGAAGCTGTTGTTGACGATGCCGTTGTGGTCGGGAACGAGCCCGGTCGCCAGGGCGTAATGGTTCGGGAAGGTCGAGGCCGGGAAGGAGGGGAGCATGGCGGTGCTGACTCCGTTGCGGGCCATTTCGTCCAGGACAGGCGTCTCGTACATCAGCGGGTAGTCATGACGGAAACCGTCCATCGAAACGAGAATGACATAGCGGGCTTTCGGTTTCCGGGCTTCACCATTGACAGTGAAGGC
>CADBPH010000143.1 GCA_902796455.1 uncultured Bacteroidia bacterium | reverse complement strand
TTCCCGGCGGGAAGCGCCGGAACGGCGGGAATTGAAACGGCGCAAAGAATCAGGTGCCGGAGTGCCCGCCGCCAGGCGGATGACCCGCCCCACACTGTCTACGTATTCGACAGAATCGGACGGCGGGAGGCTGCGCAAGGTATGGACCAGGCGGTCATACCGGTCGATATCGATATCCAGCCGCGTAATGATGTCGTCGAAGGGCAGTTTCCTGGCAGCGAATTCGTTATACTGGCGGGAGACTTCATTCAGGGCATACGTCATGTCGAACGTATAATCCTGCTTCTGCGAGTACAGCATGAGTGACAGCTCATTGCTGCGCTGCATCATCTGCACCAGGCGCGCATGCTGCCGCGCTCCGCTTCCCCGGGTCCGTTCAGCACGGGCTTCCATGTCTTTCCAGGCGGAGCGGAGCTCGTACCGGAGGACGGAAAGGGTATGCGAGAGATTCTTCTCATTCAGGACTGCATAGGCCGGAACCAGGACCAAAAGGGCCAAGGAGAGGGCCAGAAGTCTTTTCTTTTTCATCTTTGCGTGCATTTGGGTTGTTTCCAAGCAAATATAAGCTTTTTTCTTCAGCGCAAAATGATTATCTTAGCAGACTAGGCTCCTGTCCCATGCAAATCTCGAAAAATACCTGGATCATCCATGGATTCGCGCTGCTCCATGCACTCGCGACGGTGCTGTGCCGCCTGGCCGGAGTGGGCGATGAATTGCTGCTGACCCTTTTGACCATGACCATGACCGTGCTGCTGTGCATCGGGCAGCAGCGATCATTCGGACTGACAGCCATTTGTGTCATCCTCGTCAACGTCCTGGGGTATGCCCTGGGAACCGGCGTCGCCCTGGGCGTGGAGCGCCTGCTGGAGACCCCGATCCTGTCCCATGCGGTCTCTACCTTCCTGACGACGGAACTTCTGGGATGGGGCATCGTCTGGTTCCTCCGGCGCTTTTCCCCCGTCCCCGACACGTCCGGCAATTCAGCCGGTTACTCCCAGATCACCTGGCTGGCCCTGGCTGTCGGCGGGATTTTCTTCCTGCGCCTGATCCTGCAGCAACTGTTTTCTTCCGGCCTGTTTACGGGAAGTTCCGCTGCCGCCACATTGTCTGAAATCCTGTCCAACCCGGTCGCGCTCCTGACCCTGATCGGCGCAACGGTTTCCCTTATCTACTATACCAACCTGTCGGGCGGGCGGCACGGCCCATGGTGGGTACTCGGTATCAGTTCCGCCGGGTTCTTGCTCATTTGCATTCTGACCGCCTTCCTCGTCCAGCTCGGCCTCCCGTTCTCGCTGCAGCGGGACTTTTCCTCCCGGCGCTTCCTGCAATTGCTGGCCTTGTCCTTCGTCTGCGAGGCCGCCGCTTTCTCCGTTATCTACATGATCCGCTATGCGGCCGATGCCCGGGCCTCGATGGAAGCGGAACGCGACCGCGCGAACCAGGAAAAATTCCGGTACCTGATCCTCAAGCAGCAGGTCAACCCGCATTTCCTCTTCAACTCCCTCAATGTGCTGGACGCCCTCGTCTGCGAGCAGAAGACCCAGGAAGCCAGCGATTATATCCACGACCTGTCCGGCGTGTACCGCTACCTGCTCAAGGCGGAGAACGAACCGCTGGTCTCCCTCGAAGATGAAATGACCTATACCGACATGTTCCTCCACCTCATGCAGATCCGCTTCCCGGACGGATTCGTGGTCGAAAAGGAGATCCGGCCGGAAGACATGCAGCGCTACGTCGTCCCCTGCTCGGTCCAGCTGCTGGTTGAGAACGCGCTCAAACACAACATCATATCGGCCTCCCATCCCCTCCATGTCCGGATCTTTTCGGACGGCGGGTCCTCCCTGACGGTCGCCAACGACCTCAGGCTGAAGCTGACGCCGCCCGCCTCCACGGGCGTCGGGCTCAAATACGTCCGCCAGCAGTTCCTGGACCATGGCGGCAAGACCATTGACATCCGCCAGGACGAAAAAACATATTCCGTCACCCTTCCCCTCCTTTAGAAACCATGCATGCCCTGATCATTGAAGACGAACCCATGGCCCGGAAGAGCCTCGAACGACTCCTCGGAGCCTATTGTCCGGACATTACCGTCATCGGAGCCACCTCCGGCGTACAGGATTCCGTCGCCTGGCTTTCCGATCCGGCACACCGGCCCGACCTCATTTTCATGGATGTTGAACTAGCTGACGGAAAGTGCTTTGAAATCTTCCGGCAAATAGACGTCCCGGCCCCGGTCATCATGACGACGGCGTATGACAATTATGCCATCAAGGCCTTCGAAGTCAACTCCATAGACTATCTCCTCAAACCGATTGAACCCGCCGCCCTGCTCCGGGCCGTGGAGCGATGCCGCAGCAAGGTGCCCGCCCTGGATGTCGGCAAATTGCTCGGTGCACTCGCCGACCGTTCGGAAAAGGTCTACAAAGAGCGCTTCCTCATGCGGTACGGAGACCATATCGTACCCGTCAAGACCTCCGACATCCTGTGTTTCTATTCCGAGGACAAAGACAACCATGTCGTTTGCCGCGACAGAACCGTTTACCTCCTGGACGGGTCGCTGGATGCCGCAGCGGCCGATTTGGATCCGGACCGGTTCTTCAAAATATCCAGGAGCTGCATTCTCGCCAAGGATGCCGTAGGCCGCGTCACCCGGCTGGCCGGCGGGCGGCTGGAAGTGCAACTGGACACGGCCGGAACCCCTTCGGGACCGGACAGGAACAGCAAGAAAACCCGGATTCCGGACATTATTGTCGCGCGGTCCCGTACAGATGAGTTTTTAATTTGGTTGGAAAAATAATGAACAGAAGAGAATTTTTGCATGCAGGTGCCGGCGCAGCGCTGGCCACCGGGCTGGGAGGAATCCCGGCAGCCGCCAGGCAAATCCAACAAGCGGAAAATACCGCATCCGGCCCCCTGCTGGTCCGGTTTCTCGGGACCGGGGCGGCAGACTGGCACGGGCGGGACGAACGGGGAGAAATGCGGCGCCTCTCCAGTATCCTGATTGATAGTAAAATCCTGATTGATTTCACACCGACGGATGCCGACATGGTGCCGGAGGGTTTCCGGCCGGACGCCATTTTCTACACCCACTCGCACGGCGACCACTACAACCCCGAGGCGGCCATGAAACTCGGCGCCCCCGTCGTCTACCTCGGGGCGACCTGGTACCCGCGGGCTGTCCGGGATTTCGCCAAGGTTTCGCAGCGGCTGAAACTCCCCATCCCGGAAATCGTTCCGCTGGCCGTCGGGGAGTCCGTTGTGGTAAGCGGGATCACCTTGACGGCCCTCCCGGCCAACCATGCAACCCAAGACGCCGCGGAGCAAACGCTCATGTATCTCATTGAAAAACAAAAAGTCCGCGTTGTGTATGCCACCGACACCGGCGGCATTCCGGCAGCCGCAGCCCGGCTGGCCGGCATCGACTCGCACCGGAAAGGGACGCCGATTACGGGATTGATCATGGAGGCGACCATGGGCATGGGTCATGACGAGGATTTCCGGATATTCACACACTCGAGCGCCGAAACCGTCCTCCGCACCACGCACATGCTGCTCAAGACCGGACGCTACCTTCCGCCCGAAGGACAGCCGGTATACCTGACCCACATGGCCCGGACCCTGCACGGCACGCAAGCGGAACTGGACCGGGATCTCCCGGCGCCGCTGAAGGCCGCCTACGACGGCCTGGAAGTCGTTTTCCGATAAGAAGTTGCCTTCTTACAAATCAATCCAATGGATATCCGGATCCCGGCGCCACCATGTCATCTGCCGTTTGGCATAATTGCGGGTATGCTGCTGGATCAGGGAAACTGCCTCATCCAGGGATGACGGAATCTTGCGGGGAGCTTCTCCCGCTGTCGCCGCAGCCATTCCCCCGCCGGGAATCCGTCCTTGTTCCACATCGATCCAGTCGAACAATTCGCGGTATCCCACCGTGCGCAACGCAGGCAGGTCCCGATATGGCAATAATGAACGGACTTCTTCAAGGAGCCCTTCCTCCATCATCTGGAGGACACGCCGGTCAATCCGGTCGTACAAGACCTCCCGGGAACGCCGCAGCCCGATTTTCTCAATGGCGAAATCCCTTTTTTTCGGAGCGGACGGCTTGAAAGAAGAGAACGGACGCCCGGAAGCCATGCACACTTCCAGCGCCCGGACAACCCGCTGTGGATTAGAAATATCCATCCGGGAGACCGCCTCCGGATCCAACCGGCGCAGTTCTTCGGCCAAGGCCGGCAATCCCTCGGAGGCCAAACGGGCCATCAGGGCCGCCCGCAGCTTCAAATCCGTCGGCGGCGTTTCTTCCAGCCCGTTGCACAAGGCATCGACATAAAAACCCGATCCGCCCGCCATGACCAGGACATCATGCCCCTGATCGAAAAGCGAACGGATCAACTGGAGTGCGTCCACCTCATACTGTCCGGCGGTATACAGCTCCGTAACTGGGCACGTCTGGATGAAATAATGCCGGACTGCCGCCAATTGGGCAGCGGACGGGACCGCCGTCCCGATGGACATTTCCTTGTAAATCTGCCGGGAATCGCACGAAATGACGGGAGAACCCCATCGGATTGCCTCTCCGATACTGTAATCCGTCTTCCCGACAGCTGTCGGGCCGACGATGATTCTCAGGAGGCGCTTTTCGGACACGGCGGATGAGGGACGGTTAAAAATCCAACTCCTCGGAGCCGTCGTAAATTACCTGTCCGTCTTCGTCATCATCCTCTTCTTCGTCGTCATCGTCATCGATGTCGTCATCCGCATCGTCGAAGCCAGCGTCATCGCCGGCTTCCCGGGCCCAGGCAGGCTCGTCGTGCGGTTCATGGACATGGCGCTGACTCTCAGGCAGGTCCTCATAGGCCACATACCCGTTTTCGAAGTCTGCGGGAAGCGGTCCCTTGGATTCGACAAGCACCGGGAAATCCTTGCCTCCCTCTACCTCACCCTCGCACGTGACAATGACACTTTTCTTGTTGGTCACATCATAGAAGTAGATAAACGAGCAGATTCCCTTGTCGAGGGTATCTTTCAGCGTGACGGCATCGACCGCACCCCAACCCAGATCGAACAAGCCATAACGGGCGACCAGGCCGCCCCCGGCGTCCAGCGCCTTGAACTGGATCAATTGGTCATGAGGGAAATCCAATTCGTCCCGGAGTAATTTATGGAAATCATAGAGCGTTGTCCGGGCGCTGAGGTCATAAACCCTGGCAAACCCCTTCAAGCCCTTGAGTGATATTCTGTAACGTAAAGTCATCAGCTAAAAAATTTAGACCTTCTCTCTCCGGACGAGTCCGTCATCCGGAATCAATCATTTCCCAAAGGTACAAAATAATTCCGTCCCTTTGCAAATTTATCCGTTTTTACCTAATTTAGAAGTCTGGAATAATATCCTCTTTTATTGCAATGGACGAGAACCGAACCCCCATCCAGGATACCTACAAAAGCATTGCTGCACATGCAGAAGGGCTTTTCAAGGACAATGGCAGCCGGTTCATCGCACATGCTTATCCCGTCGAATCCCCGGAGCAAGTCAAAGAAATTGTCGATGCCCTGAAAAAGGAGTATCACGACGCCCGCCACCACTGCTACGCATACCGCATTGGTTATCAAGGAGATATCTTTAGAGCCAACGACGATGGGGAGCCCTCGTCCTCCGCGGGGCGTCCGATCCTCGGGCAAATCGACAGCCGGTCGCTGAGCGATGTCCTGGTCGTCGTCGTCCGCTATTTCGGCGGCATCAAACTCGGCATCCCGGGACTGATCCGCGCCTACAAAACCGCCACGGCCGACGCCCTGGACACGGCGACCGTCATTACGAAAACGGCTTCTGCCCGGTACCGCATCGATTTTGACTACTTGAAGATGAACCCGGTCATGAAGATTCTCAAAGATTTGGGCGCAACGGTCAGCCATCAGGATTTCGGTGAAACCTGTTCGATGCAGGTATCGGTCCG
>CADBPH010000142.1 GCA_902796455.1 uncultured Bacteroidia bacterium | reverse complement strand
GTCCAGGTGCCATGGTGCCCGGACGGGGACCTGGAGGCGATCACCGCCAAGTCCGTTGCAGAGGCGGCTCTGGAAGGGGACCCTCTGGCCCGGAAAGTCTATGAGATTTCGGCCCGCCAGCTGGGGAGGGGCCTTTCCATCGTAATCGACATCCTCAATCCGGAGTTGATTGTGATCGGGAGCATTTATTCCCGGAACGAGGGCATGTTCAAGCCTTTGATGGAAGAGGTGATTTCCCAGGAGGCCCTGCCGCTCGCCCGCAGGGTCTGCAAAGTGGTTCCTGCCTCCCTCGGCGAAGCGATCGGAGACTATGCCGCCCTTTCCATCGCGGCCAATATCTGAAATCATGGAAGAGATCATTCAACACAGCCTGAACGAGGCTAAAAAGGAGCTGGATGCATTCCTCTCCGACCCTGCCACGGTCCCGGCCATCGCTGATGCGGCAAGACGGATGGCGGCGTGTCTGGGGAATGGGGGGAAGATCCTGAGTTGCGGCAACGGGGGATCCCTGTGTGACGCGACGCATTTCGCCGAAGAACTCACCGGCCGTTTCCGGAGCGACCGCAGGCCGTATCCGGCCCTGTCGATAAACGATCCGGCCTATCTTACGTGCGTCGGGAACGATTATTCGTTTGACGAAGTTTTTTCCCGCTGGGTGGAGGCCTTCGGCCGTCCCGGGGACGTCCTGCTTGCCATCAGCACCAGCGGATCGTCTCCGAACGTCCTCAAAGCCGCCGCAGCGGCCAGAAGGGCGGGGATGGGAATCGTGGCGCTTACATCAAAGAAAGGGCAGGAATTGTCCGCCCTTTCAGATGTTTCGGTCCAGGCTCCCGATGCGCCGCACTCCGACCGCATCCAGGAAATCCACATCAAAGTCATTCACATCCTGATCGAAGCGATAGAAAGCCTGCTGGTAGAGTGCGGGTGAAGGGACTCGAACCCATACGCACGAAGCACCAGATCCTAAGTCTGGCTTGTCTACCAATTTCAACACACCCGCAAAATCCTTTCGGAAGGCAGTAACATGTGCCCGTCGCTGAAGGTGGCCTTGGGAAGCTGCCACGATCTGTGTCCGAAAGGTCTGGCAAAGATAAACAAACTTACGGATTCCGGCAAATCCCCCTGTCAATAGGAGAATTGGTAGACCAATCTGGCGAGAACGAAACTGTTGACCCCGTTGTACGTGATCACGGAACGCCGTTCAGACGTGAAATTCCGGGTCATGCTGGGCAGTTGGTGCAGGAGGTCCCTCGCCTCGACGCGGAGCGTGAGCTTCTTTTTGATGAGCGTCTGCGAGAGTGTCGCATTCAGGACGTAATAGTCCCGGTTGAAGGCGGAATAGGTGTAGCCGCGCTGTGCGATGGTGTAGAAAGTCGTGCTGACGCGCATCTTCCAGGGGAGGATGACCAGCGAGGTCAGTCCGCCGCGCAGGGTATAGGGCCGCTGGTTCATCGCGGGGCGTAACAGGGAGCGTTCATCTGTTCCGTCCGCAGAGAGGTTGAGTGTGAGTTCCAGCCAGCTCCAGCGCAGGTTGCAGTCAAGCGACTGCTTGATCATCAATCGGTTGGCAATATTGACTTCATCTTCCTTGAGCTTGCTGTTGTACAGGTAGGCGACATTGTTGCTGTAGTTTCCGCTCAAGTGTTCGCTGATGGAAAAGGTTCCGTCGCCAAAAGTTTTGTTGTAGATCAGGGAGGCGGTTGCCGTCCAGTGTCCGTCGATGTTCTTGGGAGTGACGGTGCGGCCGCCGGTTTCGGCATCGTAGATGGTGGAATTGCTGACGGAATTCTCGACGGCCGTCAGGCCTGAATTGATGATCATGCTGTACTGCTTCTTGATGTTGGACCGGTTGAATGAGAAATTGACAGTATGCGTGATCGAAGGCTTCAAGTCCGGATTGCCGTAGTGGACATACAGAGGATTTGTCCCATTGGAAATAGGAAGCAGCTCATAGACAGATGGTTGACCGGTTGTCGTTCTGTACGAAAGGGAGAGCTTCCGGGATTTTTTCGGCGTGTAGACCAGGTTGACATAGGGAGAAAACGTGCAGAGGAATTTTTTATTCACAACCGTTTCCTCTCCGTCCGGATAGGACAGGCGGGTCCACTGGGGGCGGGAAACGACACCTCCCGTCAGCCTGAAATTCTTCTTGATATACCGCAGGTTCGTCGTGACGGAGAGCATGGAAAACTCATATAGGCCGTCGGAACTGATCTCGTCCTGCCTGTAGGAGGTATAGTTTTGCGGAAGGCCTGCCAGGAAGGCTTTTCGGGAGGGACTCTCGGACGGAGTCCATCCGCTCTGGGCAGCCGCCAGGTTAAAGACGTCCCGGTCGCTCTGGTTGCGCCGGTAATCGGGGATCACGGTTGCCTGGAAATACAGGCGCTTGCTCAAGGGCTCGTTATAAGAGACGCCGGCATACCAGCGTCCGTATGTGGAGCGGGTACGGACGTACTGGTTCCGTTTGAGCAGGGAATCGGGATTGGCTTTGATGCGGTAATAACGGGTATTGTAATCCGACCCCATGTCATTG
>CADBPH010000141.1 GCA_902796455.1 uncultured Bacteroidia bacterium | reverse complement strand
CGGTACGGTCTGGGTACGGGAGGCGAGAACCTGTATGAGAAACTGAACGGACTGCTGCAGGAAGCCCACCGGAAGGGGAAACTGACCTCGCAGGGAGAGGAACTCTACCGTCACTATACGGAATTCTATCCCCATGTCGCCTTCCGGGGTGGCGAACTGACCCGCAAGGGCCAGGAGCAGCACCGCCGGATTGCAGACAAGATATACAAGGATTATCCGCAGGTCTTCCGCGGACCGACCCATGCCGAAGCCATTTCCACGAACAGCCACCGGGTCCTGCTCAGCATGCTGTCTTTCCTGGATGAGCTGGCGGCGCTGGATGCCGATTTCGAATTCGGCATGGATGCCGGGAACAGCTACATGGACAAATTGCTTCCCATTGCTGCTTCGTCACCGGTCTATAAAGCCCCGAAACCGTTATCCGAGGAGGCGAAACGCCAGCAGGAAGCATTTGATGCGGGTCACAAGCGGACCGGCGCCTTTATCGGCCGCTTTTTCAATGATCCGGAATTCGTGGAGAAGAAATATGGCCGGACATCCTTCCAGCACGATATGTGGGTCTTTGTCACCTGCCTTCAGTGCCTGGATACTGAGCCGGAGTACAAGTTCGAGGATATCTTTTCTCCGGAGGACCGCTATGACTACTGGCAGACCTACAATTACGGGCTATATTTGAAGTACGGCCGCACGCCGCATACCGATGACCAGCGGGTACTGCTGTCGGCCTATGTTCTGAAGGATTTCATGGACAAGGCGGACGCGGACATGGCTTCGGGCACGACGAACCTGCGGCTGCGCTTCTCGCATGATTCCGCCTTGATGCCCCTGATGTCTTTCATGTATGTGAACGGCTTCGGGGCTTCTGTTGCTGATCCCGAAGAAGTTGCGTCGTATTGGCGCACGTTCGAGATCCCGATGGGCTGCAATTTCCAACTGATCTTCTTCCGGGGGAAAAAGAATGATGAAATCCTGGTCAAGCCCGTGTTCAACGGCCGGGAAGCGACCTTGCCGTTCCCGTCCGTGACGGGCCCGTTCTATTCCTGGAAGGATTTCAAGGCCTATTATACGCCCATGGTGGAGGACGCCATCCGTTTTCTGGATCAATACGGGAAGTAATGGATTATTGCAGTCCGGTCCGCCTGGTTCTGGACCCGCCGGGCGGGGTGAAAGAGGTCCTGTTGCATACCTGCTGTGCACCCTGTTCGGGCGCCATTATCGAGTGTCTGCTCGCGAATGGAATCCGTCCGACATTGTTTTACAGCAATGCCAATATCTTTCCGGAGGAGGAGTACCGGATCCGCAAGGACGAATGTTCCCGCCACGCCGCCTCCCTCGGGCTGGAAATTGTGGACGACGATTATGACCACGATGCCTGGCGTCATGTGACATGCGGGCTGGAAGGGGAGCCGGAGCGCGGACGGCGGTGTCTGCAGTGTTTCCGTTTCCGCCTGGAACGGGCGGCGCGGTATGCCCAGGAACATGGGTTCCGGGTCCTGACCACGACCTTGGCCTCGTCCCGCTGGAAGAGCCTGGACCAGGTGAATGCCGCCGGTACGTATGCCTGCGGCCTGTTCCCGGATGTGACCTGGTGGGGGCAGAATTGGCGGAAAGGCGGCCTGCAGGATCGCCGGAGCCAGATTATCCGGGAGAAGAATTTTTACAACCAGCTGTATTGCGGCTGTGAATGGAGCATGAACAATAAATGATGAAAAATTTCAATAGCATGAAAAAGAAAACACTTTTCTGCAGCCTCGCTGCGCTCGTTCTGCTTTCTGCCTGCGCAGAGAAGGATGCCGTTATTTCCAATTCTCTCCGGGCACCGGCGTATCCGCTGGTCTCGATCGACCCGTATACCAGCGCCTGGTCTGCCAGTGACCATCTGTATGATGCTCCCGTCCAGCATTGGACCGGCAAGGAGTTCCCGCTGATCGGCGCCTTGAAAGTCGACGGCGAGGTCTATCGCTTCATGGGGACCGAAGACCTGGAATTCTCGACGCTCCTGCGTTCCGGCCAGGAAACCGGATGGAAGGGAAAATACACCTTCACGGAGCCAAAAGGCGACTGGACTGCCCTGGAATTTAATGATTCCCGCTGGCAGGACGGCGAGGGCGCCTTCGGTACGGGCAATTATTCTTCGATCCATACGGACTGGACTTCGGAGGATATCTGGATCCGCCGGCCGTTCGTCATTGACGAGATCACCGCTTCGAAGAAGGTCTACCTGCTGAGCAGCTGCGACGACATCGCCGAGTTCTATATCAATGGCGTACGTGTCCGCCGGGACAAACGGGTCCAGATGGAGATGATGACCGCCCTGCCCGAGGAGGCAGCCGCGGCTCTCCGCCAGGGGACGAACGTCATTGCGGCCAAGTGCAAGAATACCGGCGGCGAAGCCTTGCTGGATGTCGGCCTGATGATCCAGACCGGTTCGCAGTCCACCCTGGAAAAAACCGCTGTCCAGAAGTTTGCCGATGTCCAGGCGACCCAGACCCATTATGGGTTTACTTGCGGTCCTGTCGACCTGACACTTTCCTTTACCGCCCCCTTGTTCCTGGACAACCTCGATCTGGTCAGCCGTCCGGTCAACTATATTACGTACAATGTGAAAGCCAATGACGGGAAGAAGCACGAAGTGCAGGTCTATTTCGAGGCTTCTCCGCGCTGGGCCGTGGACTATGCCGTCCAGCAGACCGAGACCGAATCGTTCGAGAAAAACGGCCTGGTCTACCTGAAAGCCGGGACGTTGTCCCAAAATGTGCTGGCCAAGAAAGGGGATGACCGCAGGATTGACTGGGGATATTTCTATCTGGTTTCCGAGAAAGAGGGAACGGACCGCGGCGTCGGCAAGGGATACCTGCTCCGCCAGGCCTTCAAGGATGGGAAACCTGTCTCCGGTATCGGCACCAAGGGCAACAACGATCAGGGCCGGATGGCTTTGGTCCGGGATCTCGGGACAGCGAATCAGGCGTCCGGGAAGGTGATGATCGGCTATGATGACCTCTTCTCCATCCAGTATTTCGGCGAGAATCTCCGTCCGTATTGGAATGCCGACGGCAAGAAGACGATTCAGGACGCTTTCGAGGCGGCGAATAAAGATTATGCACCGCTCATCCAGAAATGCTATGCTTTCGACCGGAAGTTGATGAAGGATGCCCAGGCTGCCGGCGGCGTGGAATACGCAGAACTCTGCGCGCTGGCCTATCGTCAGGCCATCCACGCCCACAAGTTGGTGAAAGCTTCGAACGGGGACCTGCTCTGGCTCTCCAAGGAGAATAACAGCAACGGTTCCATCGGTACCGTGGACGTGACCTATCCGTCCGCCCCGCTGTTCCTGCTGTACAATCCCAAGCTCGCCGAGGGGTTGATGAACCACATCTATTATTATGCGGAAAGTGGCCGCTGGACCAAGCCGTTCCCGTCCCATGACGTCGGTACCTATCCGCTGGCGAACGGGCAGACCTACGGGGCGGACATGCCGGTGGAAGAGGCTGGTAACATGCTGACACTCACCGCTGCCGTCTGCCATTACGAGAAGAGCGCCGCGTACGCGAAGAAACATTGGGAGGTCCTGACGAAGTGGACTGAATACTTGTCGCAGTTCGGCCTGGATCCCGAGAACCAGCTTTGCACCGATGATTTCGCCGGCCGGCTGGCCCACAACATCAACCTTTCCGCCAAGGCGATTCTCGGCATTGCTTCTTACGGCTACATGGCGGGCATGCTGGGAGACAAGGCTGCCGAAGAGAAGTACATGAAGCAGGCACGCGAGATGGCTGCCAAGTGGCAGGAAATGGCCGATGACGGCGATCATTTCCGCCTGACCTTCGACCGTCCCGGAACCTGGAGCCAGAAGTACAATCTCGTATGGGACAAATTGTTGGGATTCAATATCTTCCCGAAGGAAGTCCTGGATAAGGAGATCGCTTATTACAAGACGGTCCAGAACGAGTACGGGCTGCCGCTGGACAACCGGGCGACATACACCAAGACGGACTGGATCATGTGGACGGCCACCCTGGCCGATAACATGGAGGATTTCCAGACCTTCGTGAAACCGGTCCACAAGTTCATGAACGAGACGGTTGACCGGGTCGCCATGTCCGACTGGACCTTCACCGACAAGCCGACCCACCGCGGGTTCAAAGCCCGTTCCGTCGTCGGCGGATACTTCATCAAAATGCTTGAGGCTCAGAAATAACCGTTTGTGCGTATGAAAAACTTCCTGCTCGCTGTCCTCTGCTGCAGCGCCCTCCTGGGAGTGGCCTGCAGCGGCCCCCGCGCGGGGACGTCCCCCGATCCGGTGGATTACGTCAACATCCTGACCGGAACGGCCTCTTCCTTTGAACTGTCTACTGGCAATACGTATCCGGCCGTGGCGGTCCCCTGGGGCATGCATTTCTGGACTCCCCAGACGGGCCGGGGCGGAGACGGATGGACCTACACGTATTCCGCGACCCGGATCCGGGGGCTGAAACAGACCCATCAGCCGAGTCCCTGGATCAATGATTACGGAGCTTTCTCCCTGATGCCGGTGACGACGGGACCCGTTTTCGACGAACGGGAGCGTGCGAGTTGGTTCTCGCACAAGGCAGAAACGGCGACACCGTATTACTATAAGGTCTATCTGGCTGACCATGATGTGCTTGCGGAGTTGGCTCCTACTTCCCGCGCGGCCTCTTTCCGTCTGACTTATCCCGCGAAGGACACCTCCTTCCTGGTGGTCGATGCTTATGACAAGGGCTCTTACGTGCGGATTGTCCCGGAGCGCAACCGGATTGTCGGCTATACGACCCGCAATCATGGCGGAGTCACGGCGGATTTCCGCAACTGGTTCATCATCGAGTCCGATACGCCTTTCTCCTATTGTGCGACGGTGGCGGACGGGGTATTGTCCGAGGGACTGGAGTCCGATTGCGACCACGCCCTGGCCCTGGTCGGTTTTCCGACCGTCCGGGGGCAGGAAGTCTCCCTGCGGGTGGCCTCCTCTTTCATCAGCCTGGAGCAGGCGGAACGCAATCTTGCAGAGGTTGCCGGCAAATCCTTTGATGAAGTCAAGGAAGAAGCCCGCCAGGCCTGGAATACGATGCTGGGCCGGATCCGGGTCGAAGACGGGGATACCGACCACCTGCGGACCTTCTATTCCTGCCTGTACCGTTCGCTGCTGTTCCCCCGGGATTTGTCCGAAATCGATGCTTCCGGGGAGCGGGTCCACTACAGCCCCTATACCGGTAAAGTCTGCAAGGGGTACCTCTTTGCGGATACCGGGTTCTGGGATACCTTCCGGAGCCTCTTCCCGCTGATCAACCTGGTTTATCCCGACCAGGGCGTGAAAATGCAGGAGGGGTTGGTCAATACCTGGCTGGAAAGCGGATTCCTGCCCGAGTGGGCGAGTCCCGGGCACCGGGCCTGCATGGTCGGCAACAATTCGGCTTCGGTCGTAGCGGACGCCTACCTGAAGGGCTTGCGTGGATACGATGCGGAGGAACTTTGGAAGGCGGTCACGCACGGGGCGCATGCCGTTCATCCCAGGATCGGCTCCACGGGCCGTATGGGGTGGGAATATTACGACAGTCTCGGCTATGTCCCCTGCGATGTCGGCATCCGCGAAAGTGCCGCCCGGACCCTCGAATACGCGTATGACGATTGGTGCATCTACCGGTTCGGACAGGCATTGGGTAAATCCGAAGCGGAATTGGCGCCCTATGCCCGGGCCGCACGCAACTACCGGAACTTGTATGATCCGGAGTACAAGCTGATGGTCGGCAGGCAGGCCGACGGCCGTTTCTCCCGTCCTTTCAGTCCGCTCAAATGGGGCGGGGACTTCACCGAAGGGAACAGCTTGCATTATACCTGGTCGGTCTTCCATGACCCGGCCGGCCTGATTGACCTGATGGGCGGAGACGAAGGATTCGCCGCCATGATGGACACGGTCTTTGTCATGCCGCCGCATTACGACGACAGCTATTATGGCTTCCCGATCCACGAAATCATCGAAATGACGGTCATGAACATGGGGAATTACGCCCATGGCAACCAGCCGATCCAGCACATGCTGTACCTGTATGACTGGAACGGGCAGCCGTGGAAGACCCAGCAGCGTGTCCGTGAGACCATGGAGAAGTTCTACACCGCGAATTTCGACGGGTATTGCGGGGATGAGGACAATGGACAGACCTCCGCATGGTATGTTTTCTCAGCCATGGGGTTCTATCCGGTCTGTCCGGGCAGCAACCAGTACGCAGTGGGTGTTCCGCTCTTCAGGAAAGTGACGGTTTCGCTTCCCGGCGGGAAGTCGTTCGAAATCTCCGCGCCCGACAACGATGCGACGCATTTTTACGTGAGCCGCCTGCGTGTCAATGGCCGGAACTGGTCGAAAAACTATTTGGAACATAAAGACTTAGTGGATGGTGCGAAGGTTGTCTTCGACCTCTCGGACCAGCCGGATTACCAGCGGGGGACCGCGCCTGCGGACCGTCCCTATTCCTTCTCTACGGCAGGGAAATAATTCGCTCAGGGGGTGGAAGAATCGTACATAAGGACGCGTAACAGCCTGAAGAACAGTGTGGTAGCATTTGTTCTGCAGGTTGTTGCCATGCTTGTGGGTTTCTTTGCCCGACGGATTTTCATCCATTATCTGGGGGTGGAGGTCATGGGCCTCAATACGACGGCCTCCAGCATCCTGGATTTCCTGAACCTGGCTGAATTGGGAATCGGCACGGCCGTTGCGGTTACCCTTTATAAGCCGTTGTTCGAGCGGGACGAACAGACAATCTGCGAGATTGTCTCCTTGCAGGGCCGTCTTTACAGGATAATCGGTATACTGGTTCTCTCTGCCAGTGTGGTGGTTTTCTGTTTCATGCCGCAGATATTTCACAAATCCACCCTGCCCCTGTGGTATGCTTATGCAACCTATGCTGTCCTGCTCTATTCCTCCCTTCTGTGGTATTTCTTCAATTACAAGAAAAATGTCCTCTTTGCTGATCAGAAGAATTACAAAGTCCTGCTTTGTTCGCGACTGGTTGCTCTGGTCAAGTTGATTCTCCAGGCGCTGGCAGTCCTGTATCTGGAAAACGGTTATATTTGGTGGCTGGGTTTGGAAGTTGTCGCGTCGACGGTCAGTACGATCCTGATCGCGGTGATTGTGAATCGGACTTATCCATTTCTCCGCCAGCGTGTCAGGGCGGATCTGTCCCTGCGGGAAAAGTATCCCGGCGTGATCCGGAAAACGCAGTACATCGCCTTCCATAAATTGGGGGGATACGCTGTCGCCCGCTCCAGTCCAATCTTTATCTATGCCTACACTTCACTGTCCGTCGTGGGTTATTACGGGAACTACTTGATCCTGACGGCCAACCTGACCGCGATTCTCACCGCCTTGTATTCCGGGGTTTCCGCCGGAGTGGGTAATATGGTTGCGGAAGGGGATAAAAGTCTGATTCTTCGCGTCTTCCGTGAGCTGTTCTCTTCCCGCATGCTGATCGTCGGTGTTTGTTGTATCTGCCTTTGGTTCCTGACAGATCCCTTTGTCAGTCTGTGGCTCGGCTCAGAATATGTGCTTGGCCACACAACCCTTGCGCTGCTGATTGCCCAGTTCTTTGTCAGCAATACCCGGAATATTGTGGACGATTACCTAAATGCTTACGGTCTTTTCCGCGATATCTGGTCTCCGCTGACCGAGGCGGCCATCAATGTCGCGCTGTCGGTGTGGCTGGGCAGTCGTTATGGCTTGAATGGCGTATTGGCCGGGGTCTTGGTCAGCCAATTGATCATCACCTTCTCCTGGAAACCGTTTTTCCTTTTCCGAAGTGCATTGGAAGAGCCGCTTTCTTTCTACATATCGCTATATGCCAGATGTTTCCTTCCGGGTGTCGTGGCATTCCTTGTCACATGGCTGATCCTGCCGCTGGTTCCAGTCAATCCGACAGCGTCCCTGTGGGCCTTCTTGTTGTATGCCCTGGTAGTCGGCCTGGTTGCCCTGGGGGTTTATACCGGAGTGCTATTTCTCACAGAAGATAGTCTAAAAGGATTCATCCGCAGGATATTCCGGGCTGTTAGCTTGGGGTAGTATTGTTACTTTAAAAAGATTTTTCTACCTTTGAGAAGGAGCTAAGAAGATGAAAATCAATTTAAAAAAACATCTGATACCAGCTGGCTGTGTTGTCTTTTTCCTGCTGCTGGTATGCGCATTTGTCCCGGACGCAGTTTTTAATCGGAAAATTGTCCGTTCGGTGGATATTACCGGCTATATCGGGATGAGCCAGGAGGCGCGGCAATGGGACCGGGAGCATCCCGATGACAAGACCGCCTGGACCGGATCCATGTTCGGGGGCATGCCGACCATCATGCTGACTGGAAACGACAAGGGAGATTGGATCAAGCCGGTTTTCGAGACAATCCGTACGGCAGGGCACAGGCCGGCCAGCTATCTCTTTATCTCTTTGCTGGGGGCCTTTCTCCTGATGCTCTCAGTGGGTATTCGTCCCCTTTTGTCGGCCTTTGGTGCCGTTGCCGTCACATTCTGCTCCTATAACATGCAGATTATCCAGAGCGGGCACAATACGAAAATGCTGGCTTTGGCCTATTTCCCCTGGGTGCTGGCTGCCTTGATTTATACGTATCGGAAGGCTCTGTCGCTCAGCAATCCCGGGCAGAAAGGCTCGCCAATTTCCATTGCTTTGGGAGCAGTCATGTTCGCTTTTGCCTTGGCGTTCCAGGTGAAGGCCGACCACGTCCAGATAACCTGGTACTTGGCCCTTGTGGTCGGTATTTACGCCCTTTCACTGCTGATTTGGATCCTGGTGGACCGGGAACGCAGGAAAGCCTTTCTCGGCCGGTTTGTCACGGCATCCCTGTTGCTGCTGATCTTTGGGGGAATCGGACTGGGCACCAGTGCGTCGAAACTGATACCCGTCTATGCTTATTCTTCACAGACGATGCGGGGTGGGTCCGAACTTTCCGGCGAAGAGAAGAAAGGTCTGTCGATGGATTATGTCACATCCTGGTCATATGGATGGAATGAATTGCCCAACTTGATGATTCCCAATTTGAACGGAGGCTCTTCCTCCGGCAGGATCCTCAAAGGTTCGCAGACATTCCTGGCCCTTCAGAAAATCGGTGAAAAGAATCTGAAAGCCGAGGATAAGACAATACCGCTTTATTGGGGAGGACAACCTTTTACGACCGGTCCCATGTATATGGGGGCAATCACGGTTTTTCTGTTCTTGCTGGGTTTGCTGCTATATAAGGGAAAGGAAAAGTGGTGGCTGCTGGCGGTAACGCTCCTTGCCGCCGGACTGGCCCTTGGGTCGCACCTGATGCCCCTCACCCGGTTTTTCTACCGCTGGGTCCCTTTTTACAGCAAGTTCCGGGCGGTTTCCATGGCCCTGGTCATCATGCAGTTTTCGCTTCCCTTGCTCGGATTCTTGACGCTGGAGCGTTTGCTGGAAAAGGGTATATCAAAACAGGAATTCCTTCGTAAGGGGAGTATTGCCCTGGCACTTACAGCCGGTGTATGCCTGTTGCTGGCGCTTTTCCCGTCTCTTGCCGGATCTTTCACAGCGCCCGGGGATGTCGGAAAAACCCCGGCTTTGCTGGAAGCCTTGATCGCAGACCGCCGGGCACTGCTCCGCCATGATACCTGGGTTTCGTTCTGGTTGATTTCCATAACTTTTGTACTTCTGTGGTGGGCTCTGTCCGGGCCTGGGAAGAAATCGGGCAGTGCCATCAACAGGACGACCATTTCCCTGTCGCTGATTTGTGGGATGGTGCTGATCAATATGTTCTCTGTTGGCAAGCGGTATTTGAATTCCGGGCATTTCACCTCTGTCAAACAATTCGACAGTCAATTTACGGAACGCCCTGTCGATGCGGCTCTTCGGAAAGACACCAATCCCGATTACCGGGTCCTGGACTTGACGGTGGATATATTCAACGATTCCTTCTTGAGTTACTGGCACAAGAGTATCGGCGGATACAGCCCTGTCAAACTCCGGCGATACCAGGATTTGATTGAACGATATCTTCGGGATGAGATCAAGACATTGATTCTTCGGATGAAATCGATGGAGAGTGTAGCAGATTACCGGGCAGCCCTGGAAGAGATCCCAATCCTGAATGCATTGAATACGAAGTATTTCATCGTTGATGGAGGACGTGACCCCCTGTTGAACTCGAAGGCCATGGGCAACGCTTGGTTTGTCCAGTCTGGAAGACGGGCGGGGACACCGGACGAAGAGATTGCCCTGCTTGCGGATACACCGCTCCGCCGGGTTGCTGTCCTGGGCCCGGATGTGGGCGATGTGTTGATACCTTCCCCCGCCGACAGCGTGAACTCCGATGGTATTCGGCTGACATCCTATGCCCCGAATGAGCTGCATTACCATTATCATGCGGATTCTCCGCGGGCAGCCGTCTTCAGCGAGGTGTATTATCCCGGATGGAAGGCCTGGTTGGAGGATGGGACGGGCGTAGATGTTTTCCGGACTGACTGGACGTTGCGCGGAGCTGTCCTTCCGGCCGGCGAGCATGACTTGGTGATGCGTTTCGATCCGCCGTCCTATGCTTTGGGATCCCGGATCTCCCGGATTTGCTCGGCGTTGTTATATCTGACGCTATTGCTGGGACTCGTCGGACTGCTGATCTTGAAAAGGAATGAAAAATAGTATTCGGGTGCATAATGTCCTGGACTATCTGGGACGAAACATATTGGGACGGGAAGACAAGGCGTTGCTGGTCATGTCGCTTGCTCCCCATGTGTCCCAAGACGAATTGGATGCGTTCCTCTCGGACTGGGAGATTGACAAGGCTCCCGTCCAGAGTGTCATCCTGTTGGCACATCTGATGAAAACGCATCCTTCTCTTTCTTTTCCGGAAAAAATCCAGCCCCGTCTGAAGGGAGTCCTGACCTATTGCCGTTTCCAGAGCTTGAAATTGGTCGCTCACTTTTCACGGATAGCCAGTGCACTGAATCAGGCGCAGATCCCGTTTGTATTGCTCAAGGGCGGTGCCATGAAAGTGTATCGTCCGGATTTTCCCCGCTGGATGGGGGACATTGATATTCTGGTGGAAAGGGGTGATTTCGACCGGGCGGAGAAGGTGGCAGAAAAGCTGGGATATACTCCTTTCCGTTCATTGCACAGCGTCGATTTCCGCCTGGCGGGAACGCAAGAGGGAATCGTCGATCTGCATCGGTATATTGAAATGCATACCGGCCGGGAGGAGGTTTACAACCGCGACCTGGTCAACCGGTCTCATTTGCAGGAAGTGTTTTCGGCACAAGGACTTCTGCCATGCCGGGAAGACATGGTGTTCATCTCGCTGGTCAATCTGTACAAGAATTTGGCTGATCACACGAGTACCGACAGTGTCTTGAATACGTTTTATGATTTGCATTATTTAATAGATAATCCGCTGGGGTTCGACTGGACACTTGTGCGGGAGAATGCGAGCCGGACAGGTACGGACATGCAAATCTGGCTGGCAGCTTCTTTTGTCGCCTCGGTTTTTCCAAAGCTCTTTCCGCCGGAATTGCTCTCCGGTTGGGTCGATCCGGAGGAAGCGGATGTCCAGTGTGTACGGCTTCTTTATCGGCGGGAGGTTTTGAGTCCTCTCCGGGAAGAAATCGGGGAATTCAATGTTTGCAAGGCTTTCCGTCAGATCCGTCCATTGGGAGGATATCTTGGAAAACGGGCCCGATTCTTTTTTCTCAAGCGTCTGAAAGGGGTTCAATCACAAATGCAGGTGCTGCGGCACAGGGGCTTTATGGAGGAATGACGGAATGGTCTTATCACTGAATACGGAGCAAAAGCAGCGCTGCTTCCGCCACTTGGAGCGGGTCTTGGACCCTTTGAAGGCCGGAGCTGCGGATTGTTATCTGAATCTGGGCGGGATCAAGACGATGCGGATCGTTTCCTGTGATCCTGAAGCGATTTGGATGATCCGGCGGCAGCTGGCCTGGTCATTGTCCGCACCGGTGTCCGCCCCAGATGCTACGCTGGTATTATGGCGGGAATCCTCCGTTCGTGATTTCCTGTGCCGGGGGCTCGGGCTCGAGATGGCTGACGAAGGAACGGAGGAAACAATACTGGTTCTTCGGGACGGCGGGAAATGGATTCCTTTCGGGAGAATCAACGCTGCGGACGGGAGGGTCTGTTTGTCTGATAAACAAACCTTTTATTACGGAGTTGGCAGTTTCGATCCAGAAGAATGGATTCGGGAAGGTCATTTGTTCGTCCAATTCCTGTACCGGGTCTTGGATACGCCTTCTTCCCACTTGGTCCATGGGGCATGTATCGGGATGGACGGCAATGGCGTTCTGATCTGTGCACGGGGACAGCGGGGCAAGTCGACCCTTGCGGTAACGGCCATGTTGCAGGGATGCGAGTATGTGTCGGATGATTATCTGATCCTCGAACAAACTTCTTCCACCCTGTTGGCCTCGCCGGTCTATTCGATTATTACCCTTTCGCCGCAAATGTACTCGGCTTTATATGACAGGATGGACCGGGCGCGATTTGTATGCAACAATGCGCGGAAGGATAAATATGTCTTCGATATTTCCGGCTACGGCGCATCGTTGCGCCGCCGTTATCCTGTCCGTGTGGGTCTATTCCCTGTAATCGACCCGTCGGCGGGTCAGGCTGCTATTACGCCTTGCTCTTCGGCTGAGAAAGGCCGTGCCATTACCCACTTGATTCATTCAACGGTCCAGCAGATGCAGGCGCAGGGAGATACCGTTGCCGTGCGCAAGTTGGTCTCGATGCTGCAGGGGCTGCCGTTTTATACAATCACATTATCTCCGGATATTCACGGAAATGCCACTTGTTTACGGGATTTCCTGCATTCCCTTCAATAAGATTGATATTGAGCATATGGAACACCTGAATTACCAACTTAACGAATCGAAGATGTACGCCGATGTTACAGATGGCATCGCTATCATCATCAATGCCGTGACGGGCATTTATTATGGAATGAACGGCTATGGTACCGGAATCTTTGAGAACCTGATGGCCGGGTCTTCCCTGGAAGATATCCTGGTTGCGGCCCGTGCCTTGCCGGATGCCCCACAGGGTCTTGAAGAGCCTGTCCGGGCGTTTCTGGACACCCTGGAAGCATTCGAAATTGTTCTGCCTGCTCCGGAATCTTCCAGGCCGGCTTCGCTGAAAGCGGAAGATGCTGCGTTCGATCAGTTTGTTCCCGTTTGTAAAGAATATCGGGATGTCCAAGAACTGCTTTTTGCGGATCCGATTCATGAAGTCCAAGAGGACAAGGGCTGGACACCTGAAAAAGAATAAAGCGTATCATGCCGGCTGTTTCCATCATTGTCCCAGTCTATAACTCGGCCGCATTCCTGGACCCATGTCTGGGAAGTCTGCAGAGCCAGACCTTGCAGGATTTGGAATTCATCTGCATCGATGACGGATCGACGGATGGTTCCGCCGCGATTCTGCAGGCCTGGGCGGCAAAGGACAAGCGGTTCAGGATCCTTTCGTTCACTGACAATCGTGGACCGTCGGCCGCCCGGAATGCCGGCTTGGATGCCGCCCGGGGAACCTTCGTCGGATTTGTCGACAGCGATGATTCCGTGGACAAGGATTTCTTTGAGAAACTGTACGGCGCCGCGGAGACCACCCGGGCGGATGTGGCCAAAGGTACGCTGAAAAACTATGATCCCGTAAAAGGCACAGTTTATCTGAAAGAGATATTCAATCTGAATTACCGCATCAGGCGCCATAAGGCCTGGTTCTATATGACCTATACGTCAGCGATTTACCGCACCGCGATGCTGCGCCGTAACGGAATCCGGTTCAACGAAGACCTCCGTTTCTTCGAGGATCCGCACTTTTCAATCCGAGCGGCTTTCTGCTATGACACAATTGTTACGGTGGATGACGCTTGCTATTATTACACCGACAATCCCGGCTCCGTCACCCATAATGAACGCGGTGAAAGGCCGGTCCGGGACCTCATTGCCGGAGCCGCGGACCTGCTTGACATGATGGACCGTTTGCCGCAGGTGGATGACCGGCACTACTGCATCGTGTTTGCTTTCCTGATGGACCAATTCATCGGATGGTGCCAGAAATACTATGTCCCGGACGAAGTGACGGCCCTGTCCTCGTCCGGCTTCAGCTCCATTCTCAAGCGTTGCCGAAACTTGGATGCCTGCATGGCGGAATATGTCTTCTTCCGGAAGGAATCTGACCGGAAGAACCTGTTCAGGCAAATAAAAAGAGACCTCAATGGCTGAGATTTCCGTCATCATACCGGTCCATAACACCGGGAAGTATCTGGACAGATGCCTGGATTCCGTTCTGGGCCAGACCCTTGCGGATATTGAGGTGATCTGTGTGGATGATGCGTCCGATGACGGGTCGGCCGGAATCCTGGCAAGGAGGGCGGAACAGGACGGCCGGCTCAAGGTACTCACGCAGGAGAATAATGCGGGGCCCGGAATGGCGCGCAACCGGGGTATTGATTGTGCCGGCGGCCGCTTCATCTACTTCCTGGATTCAGACGATTGGATCGAATCGGCCTTGCTGGCGGAGATGCTGTACTGGGCGGATCAGACACAGCGGGAAGTGATCATCAATTCACGCTATGTGAAAGAGTACGACGATGTGCAAAGAAAGGAGTACAGCACTCGCTTCGGTTTCTTGGAAGATGTGCCCCGGGCCTATGAAACGTCCACGGTCCAGTTGCTTTTCCCTCCGGTGCTCTGGGCTAGGCTATATAGTCGCAAATATCTGAACGAGAATAATATACGATTTCCGTCCCTGCGCGGTGGAGGGGAAGATAACTATTTTACGACGCTTGCTGAGCTTCCGTTTGTCGACCTGTTCATCTTCCACGGTCCGCCTTATCATTACTTCCAACGGGATGGGTCCCTTGCCCATCTGCAATCGGCGGGATTTGATTATTTACAGAGTTTCAAAGCCCTGTACGACCAATTGTGCCGGAGGGGCCTGCCTACGGACGGCCTTCGCCTCTTTTATGCCGGTCCGCTGGTCCTGGACAGTCGGGAGAAATTCGATTTCGCCCGTTTTTTCCTGTCGGATATCTGTTCCCAGGTGAGACAGCATCCGGAGCGCTACGTGGCGCTGGACCTGTATCTGCTGGATACCGTGACGTCCAGTACGGATTATGAGGATTTCCTGGATCATCACAATCCGAATATCGTCATTGATTTTGTAAGACACCGGATGCATCCGGGCAAAAAAACCTGAAACGGATGGAATCCTTGGTATCTGTGATCATACCCGTCCTGAATGGGGAGAAATATCTTCGTGAAGCCCTCGAAAGTCTTCGAGGACAAGACTGTCGGATGGAGATCCTGGTTGTGGATGACGGCTCTGAAGACGGGACGGCCGCCCTTGCCCGGGAAGAGGGATGCCGGGTCTTGGTCCATCCGCGGACCTGCGGCCCCGTCGTGGCCAAGAATACGGGCCTGGCTGCAGCCACAGGGGATTATGTGATGTTCATGGACAGTGATGACCGGATGCGGAAGGGTGTCCTTCCCCTTTTGTGCCGGGAGTTGGAGGCTGATCCGGCTGTTTCAGCCGTGCAGGCAAAAGTGCAGGATTTCCTGTCACCGGACTGTCCCGCTGGCCCGCAGATCCGTCCGGAGCCCTATTACGGGCTTTTTACCGGCGCGGTTCTTATCCGGCGGGACGTTTTCGATGAAATCGGACCATTTCCCGCTTCGTTGCAGGCTGGAGAAATGATCGATTGGAGCGGGCGGATGGAACGAAAGGGTTTGATAATTAAAAAGATCGATTTGATATCCACAGACCGGCGCATCCATGGATCCAATTTTGGCCGGACCCATCGGGACGTGGAGTTCAAGGACTATGCGGCCCTGCTTCGGGCCCGCATCCAAGCGTTGAAAGATTTGAAATAACAGGATGATGAAGAAAGCTGTATACATTGTCCTGGTTCTGCTGCTTTCGGGCGCGGCCCACGCGCAGAACCTGAAAGTCGGTTCATTCAACATCCGGTATGAAAATGCCCGGGATTATGCTGCCGGGAACGGCTGGGATGACCGCTATCCCTGGATTTGTTCGTTCCTGCGCTACGAGCGTCCGGATATTTTCGGTTCGCAGGAAGTCCTGCACGACCAGCTGCTGGATATGGCGGGAGCCCTGCCGGGTTATGCCTACGTGGGCGTGGGCCGGGACGACGGAAAAGAGAAAGGGGAGTATGAGCCGGTTTTCTGGCGGACGGAGCGCTTCAAGTTGCTCGACAGCGGGAACTTTTGGATTTCCGAAACGCCGGAGCGGCCGGGTTTGGGCTGGGATGCGGCCTGTATCCGGGTCTGTACCTGGGTCTATCTGAAAGACCGCATTACCAAGCGCAGGATCCGCTTCTTCAACCTGCACTTGGACCATGTCGGCGTCGTGGCGCGTCGCGAAGGGGCGAAACTGATCGTTTCCAAGATCCGGGAACTGTCCCGCAAAGGCGATGTCGTTTTCGTGACCGGGGATTTCAATGTCGACCAGACCAATGAAATCTACCAGACATTCGTGACATCGGGTATCCTGGAGGATTCTTTTGAGGCAGCTGCCGACCGGTACGCGCCGGTCGGAACGATCAATACGTTCGATCCGAATGCCCTGTCAAACAGCCGGATCGACCATGTTTTCGTGACAGCCGGCACGCGGGTGGACAATTATGCCGTCCTGACAGAGACATACCGCGCTCCAATCGATTTGAAAGCACCTGGAGCAGAGACAGTTAAAGGAGTGGATTTCCCGCGGGAAGTCAGTTTCCAGAAGTATATCGCAAAGATGCTGTCAGACCATTTCCCGGTTTTTGTCAACGTAACGCTGTAGAACAGTTTATCTTTCGTATGCGAAAGATACCGAACTTAGAGCCCTGAAAGGGCGGCAGTAAGCCTCCTTTCCCGAGGAGAGGAGGTTTACCCCTCCCAATTCCCGTTTTCCCTCCCTCG
>CADBPH010000140.1 GCA_902796455.1 uncultured Bacteroidia bacterium | reverse complement strand
CGGGAGCTGGAGAAAAACCTGGCCCTGCGGGTGAAACCGGGCCTGAATGCCGATTCCTTCGTGGTGTACGGCCGCGGCGTCCTGCACCTGTCCGTCCTGATCGAAACCATGCGCCGGGAAGGGTTCGAGTTGCAGGTCGGCCAGCCCAAGGTGCTGGACAAGACCATCGGCGGCCAGCGCTGCGAACCGATTGAGGAACTGTCCATCGAGGTTCCCGAGCAGTTTGTCGGGACGGCCATTGAGTTGTCGACCCGGCGCAAGGGAGCGCTCATCCACATGGAACCGCGCGGGGACAGGACGATGCTCGAGTTCGAGATCCCGACCCGCGGCCTGATGGGCTTACGGAGCAACTTGCTGACAGCTACGCAGGGAGAGGCGGTCGTCGCGCACCGTTTCAAGGATTACCAGCCGTACAAGGGAGACATCGAGCGCCGCAACAACGGTTCGCTGGTGTCGCTGGAAACCGGCGAGGCAGTGGCTTATTCGATGAACAAATTGCTCGACCGCGGCCGCTTCTTCGTGGATCCCGGCGAGGAAATCTATGGCGGCGAGGTCGTCGGCGAGCACACCCGCGAGCGTGACTTGAATGTGAATATTTGCAAGACCAAGAAGCTGACCAATGTCCGGGCAGCGGGAAGCGACGAGAAAATTGTCCTGCCTCCGCCGGTGAAATTCTCCCTGGAAGAGGCGCTGGAGTATATCCAGGAGGATGAATTGGTTGAGGTGACCCCGCACCACATGCGGATCCGCAAAATCCTGCTGGACCCGCTGGACAGGAAAAGAAAATCGGACCAGGAGGATTGATAATCTAAAAATAATTCCTATCTTTGCATCCCTAAATCTGTTTATGGGCTTATGACAGGAAGAATTATCATACCTCTAAATGGATTGCCGGCGGGAAAAAGTACGTTTTCCTTCAAGGCGGACAAAGAGTTCTTTGAATATTTTGACAATTCAGAAATACTTGATGCCCAATTGGATATTCAAGTTGTTGCGGTCAAGTCGCCGGGCTATCTCGGCATAGACTGCACGATTGACGGAGAACTTGTCGTCGCGTGCGACAGGTGTCTGGAGGACTTGGAGATACCGGTTCACTCCCTGGTGAAACTGAGTGTCAAATCTGGTCCGATGGAGGCGGATTCTCCCCAAGGGCTTCAGGATGACGGGCGTGAGACGCTGTATATTCAGGATGAGGAGCCGGATTTGGATCTCAGTCAGACAGTATATGACTACTCCTGTTTGTCCGTTCCTCTGCATCATGTCCATGAAGACGGGAAATGCAATCCTGAAACAGTGAAGTATCTCAACCCGTATTCTGAATTGCAAGATATCCGGGAGGAAGCCGGTGAGATGCCGTTTGCCGGTCTGAAGGCGCTTCTCGGAAACAAAGACTCAAATTGAAATAAATATTAAAAAAACATAGACCATGGCACATCCTAAACACAAAATCTCCAAACAGAGAAGGGATAAGAGAAGAACACATGACGTCGCTGCTGTTCCTACGCTGGCAACTTGCCCGAACTGCGGTGCAACGGTCATTTACCACCGGGTTTGCCCCGAGTGCGGATATTATCGCGGACGTCAGATCATCGACAAGAGCGAGTAATCCCGCCGGTATTCCCTTTGAGGACGAGCCTCGGGCCTTGTCCTGCATGGCCCGATAGTTCAACGGATAGAACGGAAGTTTCCTAAACTTTAAATCGAGGTTCGATTCCTCGTCGGGCTACGGATTTTAAGCTCAACTACTTGATACAGAGTAGTTGAGCTTTTTTATATTTTCAGGTAGCGTTTGTGCTTGTGCATGACCAGGAGAATCCCGAAGAGAATCGCGGCGTTTGCTGCGGCGATGAGTACGGGGTACCAGGTGAAGTCCCCGAATCCGTGGAGCAGGGACTCCGAGACGGAGGAAAACCGGATTGTCTCGCCCAGGAAGTAGGCTGTAATCGCGTTCATTCCGTAGATCTTCAGCCAATCGATTCCCCGGTGCCAGCCTCGGACATCAACCAGGTAGTAGGTGAGGGCGGTGAGCAGGAAGCAGAGACCGCCGGAATACAGCGTCATGCTGCTGCTCCAGATTTTCTTGATGATGGGGAAGAGCGGGGAAATCGCCAGGCCCGCGGCGACGAGCGCAGCGCCGGTCACTGCCGTCAGGAGCGCACGCCGGCCCTTGCTGTATCGCTCCGTCTTGAGCAGCTGCCCCGCGAAGCAGCCTAAAAGGACGGTTACGGCGAAGTTCAGACTGGACAGGATCCAGGTGTACTGGTAGCTTTCGCTGAAGTTCCAGCTGCCGTCTGCAGCCCAGCTGACCCCGTCGCGGTGGGCGCCAAGGACCGCCTTGTCGATGGTCATGGCGATGTTTCCCTGCGGGTCAAGGTTCATTCCCGTGCAGGCGAAAGCCAGCCAGTATGCGGCGAACAGCACCACGGCCGCTGCAATCTGCCATTTCGGTTTCACATGGACGAAAAGCAGCGCGGTAACGACATAGCCGACTGCGATGGCCTGGAGTGTATTGGCAAAGGGGTGGAAATCCTTCCAGCTGAAATCCAGCAGGTTACCCTGTACGATCCATCCCAACAGGAACAGCAGGTAGAAACGCTTCAGCAGTTTCAGGTAAAACTTCGCGTCCGGCTTGGCCAGGCCGCTGCGGTATTTGGCCATCGAGAACGGGATGGTGATTCCGGAAAGGAAGAGGAAAAGCGGCATGATGAGGTCCCACAGCACGAATCCTTCCCAGCTGACGTGATGGAACTGGGGTGCAATCCAGGCCATCCCGTCGGGATACACCTTGCAGAGCTTTCTGACGATGGGGCCGATAAACAGCAGCAGAAACATGTCCGCCCCGCGCAGGATATCCAGTGATGCCAGTCTTTCTTTCATGCCTCTTTCCGTTCTTTATCAAGCTAGGATTATCTGCGGGATTTCGATACGGCCGCCTTCGCGGGTGGCCTGGTCGCCCAACAGGGCCAGCAGGGTGGACCAATACGCCTCTTCGACGATTTTCTCCGGTTGTACGCCCGTGATGACGGACAGGCAGAACGCATGGATGAGTTCGGCGGATCCGTCTCCCGAAGCGCCCACGGAACTGGCTCCGTCATTGACCGTTACGTTGTCGACAAAACGGATTCCCTTGTCTTGGGAGGCTTCTTCGGTCGCCCAGGACGTGCCGGCAAAAGCGGAGTTCGACAGGATTCCTTGTTCGATCTGTCCGAGCAGCTGCCGGATTCCGGAACGGCGGTAACCGGCTTCGCTGTACATGACACCCCGGACCAGATCGATCGTTCCTTCCGATCCCAGGATCTGTTCGCCCATGCCGAAATGTTTGTTCGAGATAATGGACTCGAAGGTCATGTGCACCCCGTTCGGGTACTGGTAAATCGCGGCGACATTGTCGAAAACTTCCCGCCCGTCTTTCCAGTACATGATGCTGCCGGTACCGGTGACGAACTGCGGCTGGATGCCGCCCATGGCCCAGGAGCCGTTCTGCAACTGGTGACAGGCCAATTCCGTCATCAGTCCGCGGGACGTGGCGTTGTAAAGCCGCCAGTTGATGCGGCGTTCCTCCTGCGGGGAGGGTACTTCGCGCCGCCAGTCATTGTTGCGGTACCAGTAATTCCGGATTCCGACAACCTGTCCGATGGCGCCGCCGTGCACCAACTCCATGGCTTTGATGTATTTCGGGTCATACAGGCGCTGCTGTCCGACCATGAGGACCCGGTTTCCTTCTTTCCAGGCGCGGTACATCGCATCGAGCTCTTCGGTGGAGTGCGCCATGGCTTTCTCGCAGAAGGTGTGCTTTCCGGCTGCGAGGGCGTCGATTGTCATGCGGGCGTGCATGGACAGGGGGGTGCAGATGATGACTCCGTCTACTTCCTTGTCTTCCAGAAGTTTCCTGTAATCGGTATAGCGCTTGGCTTCCGGGCAGAGCGCCGAGGCCTCGTCCAGGTGGGGAAGATAATCGTCGCAGAGGGCGACAATCTGCGCACTCGGGTCCAGCAGCAGGTTGGCCATGTGGAAGCGCCCGCGCGATCCGGTTCCGATGATGCCCAGCCGGGCTTTCTCTCCGGCGGACTGTTTCTGTTTTTCCGGACTGCAGGCTGTCAGCCAGGGAAAGAGGGACAAACTCGTCCCTCCGAGTGCGATGCTTCCCAGACTGGCCAGGAAGTCTTTGCGGGTCATGTTATTTTCTTCGTTCATATTTTCAGTGTCCTCGTTTTCCCGTCGGCAAGGCAGCGGATCTCCCATGCCGAATATCCCTCGAAAGCGGACAGGATCTCCTGGCGCTCCGTCTCCGGGGCGATCCAAAGGGCTGTCGACAGCACTTCGGTAACCATGGCGGAGGGCCCGGTGACGGCGACCAGGCCGTCTTTCTCCACGGTATTGCCTGTCTTGGGGTCGATGATGTGTCCCCGGCCCCGGGGATCCTTGCCGGATACCGACAGGCTGGCATCCTGCAAGTGGAAGGTGCGGGCGACCCGCCCGCTGTAGTACGTGTGGCCGACCGCTACCGGCCACGGGGCATCCAGGGGATGCTTCCCGATCGCTGCCGTCGAGCTGCCTCCGAATGAGAGGATGGCGCACGACGTCGCCGCGCTCACTTCCCGGACAGCCTTTTCCAGCACGAATCCCTTCACGAATCCGCCCAGATCCAGCCGCATCCCTTCCCGCGAGAAGCGGACGGTATGGGCGGCAGGGTCCAGGATCCAGGTCCGGTCCCCGCTGCGCGACTGCGGGTTGGCGGAAATGTCAAAATACCCCCGGGTCGCTTTCCGGAAGGTGTCGCACAGTTCCAGGATCAGGAACATTTCCCCGTCCACCTCCGTTGCTTCGCCGGCGGCACGCCGGTTCAAGGCGGACAGCGGACTGTCCGGAAGGAACCGGTTGTAGCGCGCATCCGCCTCCTGCACCAGCGTCCAGACCCGTCCGACCAGGTCACGGGCCTTCTCTTCCGCCATGCGCGGGAGCAGCAATTCGCATTCCGTATGCATGGCGACAAGGCGGGAATAAGCCGTCGGGATATCCGGGTTCCGGGTGCTGTAGACGAATTCCATGGATGCTATTTCTTCAAGGCTTTCCGGCAGCACCAGACCAGCAGGCGGCATGCCGTCCAGAAAACGTAGAAGGCGGCCGCGATGACCAGGGTGTACCCGATCTGGGTGAAAACCTCGTAAAAAGGCGTCTTGTAGTACGCGATGGAGCCGATGTTCAGTAAAACAGCAAGGAGGAAACATACTCCTGCCGTAATCAGCTCGGTACGTTTCCTCTGTGCCGTGATGAGCGTATCTTTCATCCGTTACAGTTCCTTGATCTTGATGTTCTTGAAGGAGACAAGGAAACCGTGGTCCTGCAGGAGGATGTAACCGTCTTCCATGTTGCCGAAGTTCGGCCAGTCTTTATATTTGCTGTAGGCGACGAGGGCATTCCACATCTGGTTGTTGCGTTCGTATTCCAGGAGTTTGTGCCCGTTGAGCCAATGCTCGACATGGTTTCCTTCCACGACGATCATCGCCGTGCTCCATCCGTCGATCGTGTTGGCTTCCCAGTCGCCGTGCGGAGCCGGAATCAGGTCATAGAGCGATCCCAGGGTACGGTTGCCCTTCACGCCGAGTTTGGCGTCGGGATGGTGCTTGTCGTCGAGAATCTGGAATTCGCAGCCGATGGCGGAACCGGGGCCCGTGTTCAGGAACGGATCCACGAAATATTTGATGCCGCTGTTGGCTCCCTCGGTGATCTTGAAATCGACTTTGAGGATGAAGTTGCGGTATTTGCGCGTGGTGATGATGTCACCGCCGTTCTCGCTTTCGCGGCCGTCTCCGGCATGGACATACAGGATGCCGTCCTTAACGCTCCAGCCTTCCGGGAATTTCCCCTGCATCTTGGGGCGGGCACTCTGCCAACCTTCGGAGGTCTTGCCGTCGAAGAGAAGTTTCCAGCCGCCGGCCACTTCCTCGGGAGTGAGGGTGTTGGCGACGCAGTTGACGACGGGAGCTGTCGTAGGGGTTGCGTATTTCTCCACATCCTTGGTCAGGATCCGGATGTTTTTCCAGCAGATCCGGGATCCCTGTTGCTTGACGGCGGTGTGGACCTGGAGGGCGATGAAACCGGTTGCATCCACGTCATCGAGCAGGTTGCTGCAGGGGATGCCGTTGACCCATGTCTTGATGCTGTTTCCGATTGCCTCGATCCGGGCGCTGTTCCATCCCTGTTTGTAGGCGGTCCGGGCCGGTTCGTTCTCTGTCATCCGGTACAGCCATTTGCGGCGGGCTTCGTCATAGATGCCGCCGGTCCAGGCGCGCGGAGCCGGGTCGATTTCGAACTGATACCCGTAAACGCGGTTTTTCTCTTCATTCTTGTGGCTGCGGATCTGGACGCCGGAGTTGGTCCCTTCTGTCAGGAAGTCGAATTCCAGGATAAAATCCCCGTATTCTTTCTTCGTGGCGAGGAATGAATTGACTTTGCTGTCAGTTACCGTACCGACAATCATGCCGTCTTTGGCCTCGTATTTGGCCGTACCGGTCATTTGTTTCCATCCCTTGAGGTTCTTCCCGTTGAAGAGGTTTTCCCATTCCTGGGCCGTTGCGGTCGAAAGGGAAGCGGCAAGGGCGAAGCCGAGCAATATTGCAATCTTTTTCATGTTCATGGTGTGCTAAAGTGTGTAATACGCTTCCCAGCCTTTGCGCGGCGGGGTGTCGACCAGCAGGCTGTTGGCGAACGGGTCGTTGACGATGGTCTTGCTGCCGCGGTCGAACGTCAGTTTGCGGCCGGTGCGGATCGCGACGACGCCCAGGGCGAAGCACTGGCACATCGGGCCGAAGATCTCGAACGGGGAGCGGGTTTTCTCCTTGCCCTGGCAGGCGAGAAGGAAGTTGGCGAAATGGTTGGACGGGCTCGTGGGAACCTCAGGAAGCTTGGAGGCCATCTCCTGGGCTTTTTCCTTCGGGATGATCTGCAAGGTGGCGCCATGGCTTCCGCCCCTGAATGTCAGCTCTTTGCTGTAGATGATCTTGCCGGGGCTGAGTTTGGACGGGGTGTAGGTGCCGGTCATGTTGGTTGTCGGAACGTCCTCGCCTCCCTTGGTCGTCGGGCCGTAGCCGGCCGGGAGCGGCGGGAAATTCTTCTGGCCGTCATACCAGGTCAGTTCCACGGGCGGCATGTCTCCGCGGCTGGGGAACTTGAACCGGAGCGTGGTTTCCATCGGGAAGAAGAAATCGTTGGCCCCGGTCCGTTTGAGGGGCTCGATTTCGTAGGGCAGCCCCAGTTCGAGGAACTGGTGGCAGGTGTCGATCAGGTGTGCGGCCCAGTCGCCGATGGCACCCATGCCGAAATCAAACCAGCCGCGCCAGTTGCCCGGGTGGTATTTGCCGTTGAATTCATGCCAACGGGCTGTCGTCAGCCAGGTGTCCCAGTCCATTCCGTCCGGAACGGGTTCGGCCTCCGGATACTTCGTGATGGCCGGATCATAGGGATGCCAGCGGCGCCAGTCATTGAAGTGCGCGGTGATGGCATAGACGTCCTTGATGATTCCCGCTTCCTTCCAGGCCTTGAACTGGAAATAGTTGGCCTCGGAGTGCCCCTGGTTTCCGACCTGGGTGGCCAGCTCGGGGTGACGGCGGGCAGCGTTCATCAGCAGTTCGCATTCGTAGAAAGTGCGCGCCATGGGTTTCTCCACATAGACATGCTTGCCGTAATGCATGGCGAGCATGGATACGGGGAAATGGGCGAAGTCCGGAATCGCGATGCAGACCGCGTCGAAATGAGAGGAATACTTTTCGAACAGTTCGCGGAAATCGGTGAAAACCTTCGCTTTGGGATGGTCGGCGATGGTCTTCCGGCTGCCTTCGCTCTTGGGATCCACGTCACACAGGGCGACGAACTCGCAGAGACCGGTCTTGTCAAACTCACGGATGATCTGTGCCCCGCGGTTGGCCAGTCCGATGGCCGCCATGCGGACTTTTTCGCCGCCGGCTTTTTGCGGATTGCCGG
>CADBPH010000139.1 GCA_902796455.1 uncultured Bacteroidia bacterium | reverse complement strand
TGCACTGGCCGACCGAGCGGATGTGGAACGTCGGTATCGACCTGGAACTCTTCAAGGGCTTCACCCTGTCCGCAGACTACTCCGTCACCCGGCGGAAAGATATCATCACGGATGTCACCTCCGACATTCCGGATCTGTACGGTATCGCCGGTGCGATCACCTATGATAACTACAACACGAACGATATCCAGGGCTGGGAAATCACGGCCGGCTACCACGGCCAGACCGGCGATTTCCGGTACGGACTCTCGCTGAGCGCCTCTCACTTCAACACGATCTACCGGGTACTCGTGAACAATATCTTCAGCGAATCCTACCAGGACAAGATCGGAACGCATTCGACCGCCATCTGGGGCTACCAGTGCCTGGGTCGCTACCAGAATGCGGAGCAGATCGCTTCGCTGCCCGCCTACTCGACCGATCTGGCCGTCGGCGACCTTTATTACAAGGATGTGAACGGAGACGGTGTCGTGGATACGAACGACCGTACCATCATCGGCGACACGAATCCCCTGCGCTACTGGGTGAACCTGAACCTGGGCTGGCGGCGTTGGAACCTCCAGGTGATCGGTGCCGGTTACTTTGGCAACGACCTCGAATTGGACAACGGTTACTTCTGGTCCGGCTGGGGTGACGGCAACTACTCCAAGTTCGTCGCCGACAACATCGGCGGAGCTTATCCCCGTCTGACTTACGTGAAGGTGAACAACAACTTCCTGACTTCTGATTTCTGGATCACAGACGGATCCTACTTCAAGATCAAGGACGTGGTCCTGTCTTATTCCTTCCCGAAGGCCTCCATCTACCTCAAGGGACATAATCTGTTGACCCTCACCAAGGTGAAGTACGTGGATCCGGAGTGGATGAATGCCGGTATCAGCTCCTATCCGATGTTCAAGACCGTGACCCTGGGTGTAAAATTTACGTTCTAAATCTGGAGTTATGAAAAGGAAAATATATAACATCATCGCATGCATGCTGACGGCCGCGGCCTTCAGCCTCACGGGTTGCAACTATCTGGAGCCTCTTCCTGACGGAGCCTATACCGATGAGAACATCCATCTCTATCCGGAGATTGTGCGTGGTTTCGTCGACAAGGCTTACATGAATTCCGATATGAATCCGAATTCGTATACGGCGCACCGTTACATTTACATGACGGCGGCTACGGACGAAGCGATCTATCGTGACGAGGCCAACACCCTTGCCCGGTTTGCCAACGGCGACCAGCCGGTAAGCACCCTGTTCGCCGACAACTGGACGAACTGCTACACCGGCATCAACTACGTCAACCGTTTCCTGAAAGACCGGGAAGGAATCAACACCCGATACATGGTGAATGCCCAGGCCAACGCCCGGCTCCAACGGGAGTTGCAGGGCAGCGCCTACGGACTGCGGGCCTGGTTCCACTTCACCCTGCTCCGCATCTTCGGCGGAAAAGGTGAGAACGGGGAACTCCTCGGCATTCCGCTCCGGACCGAGTATACCGACATTTCTACCATCGACCCGAAGACCGTTGAGCGGGATTCCTTCGATGACTGCGTAGCCCAGATCATCGCCGACTGCGACTCCGCCATGGTTTACCTCAGCGAGAGCAACCGCGATTATCCGGACGACGAGCCGCAGATCATCCCAGTGGGCGGTTCCGCCCGCTACGGTGCCCTTGACCGCGTCACCATGCGTACCCTCAAGGCCATGACTTACCTCCTGTGGGCTTCCCCGGCCTATAACCCGACCGGTGACATGTCCCGCTACGAGAAGGCGGCCGAATGCGCAGCCAGCGTGATCACCCACAAGATCGAGCGCGAAGGCGGCGTCCTCGGCAAGTTCTCCCCGACCGGTGGTTTCCTCTGGACGGACCCGAACACGCCTGAGGTTATCTGGAACTCGCATTTTGCCACATCCTCCGGCCTGGAGACCACTTTCTACCCGCAGGAATTCGGCGGCAACGCCACGGTTGTTCCGACCAAGAACCTGGTAGACCGCTTCCCGATGGCCAACGGTTATCCGATCACGGATCCGCGCAGCGGCTATGACGAGGACCACCCGTTCTCGGGCCGTGACCCGCGCCTGTACGCGACCATCTACTACAACGGCAGCCGCGTCGTCCGCAATGGTTCCGATGTCCGCTACACCTTCGAATGCGCCACCGGCCAGAAAGACGCCCCCGGCGGAACCGCGACCTCTCCGACTTCATACTATCTCAAGAAGTTCCTCTACAGCGCTTGGGATCCGTATGATACCCAAATCGAGACCGGTAACCATTTCGTGATGCGCATGCGCTTCACGCAGGTGGCCCTGATCTTCGCAGAAGCTGCCAACAAGGTCGGCGGCCCGACGGACAACCGCTTCGGCTACACGGCCAAGGAAGTCCTCGGCTGGCTGCGCGCCCGCCCCACTTCGGACGGCCGGACCGGTATCGGAGCTGCTGCCGACCCGTACCTTGACGAATGCGCCGCTTCGACCGAGAAGTTCGACGCCCTGGTCAAAAACGAGTGGCGGATCGAAACCTGCTTCGAAGGCGACAGCTTCTACAACATACGCCGCTGGGCGACCGATGTGAGCGAAATCAACGGGCCGGTTTACGGAACGGTGATAACGGATGGCGGAAACGGAAATTACACCTATAACGATGTCGTCCTGCGGACGAACAATTACCCGTCGCTGTGGGTTCCAATCCCCTATTCTGAGATTCGCAAGGCCCCGTCTCTCGTCCAGAACGAAGGCTGGAGCAAATGGAAATAATCCAAACATGCCAGAAGATGAAAAGAGTAAAATTATACCTTATCCTGCTAACGGCCGTGCTCGTATCCAGCTGCTATGAGAATTATCTCAAGAGCTATGATTACGACGCCATCTATACGGCCTACCAGTATGACTTGAGAACCTTCGTCATGGGCGAGTCGCAGAGTTTCGACTTTACGGTCGCCCTGGGAGGTGTGGATAACAACGACCGGGACCGCAATGTTTCCGCTGTCCTGGACAACTCCCTGCTGACCTCCGACCTGTCGGGCTTCTCCAGCAACGCCAGCGGAGCGGAACCCTTTACCGCCATCGATGCTTTCCTGGGAAAAGGCTCCTTGGGTTTCGTGGCCCAGGGGTATGTTACCGAACAGGTCAGGGATGCCGGGATCACGGCTTTCGAGCCGCTTCCCGAGTCCTTCTACGACATCACCGGCCTGAGCACCCTGACGATCGAGAAAGGGCGCCACACCGCCTATGCCACCATCAAGGCGAAAGATGCCATCACTTCCGATATCAAAGCCCTGGCCCCGTATTATGCCCTGGGCTTCCGCATCAATTCTGCCGATGCCGACCAGTTAATTCCCGAAATGAGTTTCGAGATCATTGCGATCAAGTGCGAAAACAAACATTACGGCTACTGGTACTATGAAGGCAAGCGGACGATCGTCGACGAGGCCAGCGGCGCTGAGATTTCCTCGACGGAGTATACCGCTGACATCAACCAGGCAGACGCCTTGAGCTGCTACCTCACGACAACTGGGTTCAATACCCTGTCCGCCAACAAGATCGGCGGCGTGGAAGGAAACATCAACCTGACCATCGCTGCAGATAACTCCATCACGGTGAGCAGCCCCGACCTGAATATCCAGCCGGTCGCAGGCAGCCCCAGTTTCACCAACGATGCCCTGTTGCTCCAGAACCGGGAAATCCACCTGAACTATCAATATTCCAACGGCGACGGCACGGCTGTCGTGGTCAACGACGTATTGAAGTTCAAGTACCGGGTGCGCGACGGCATCATTGAATATCTTGATGAAAATCCGGACCACTATGAAAAGTAAAAGATTGTCTATCGCCGCACTGCTGTGCGGGGCAGCCTTGCTGCTGACAGCGGGTTGCGAAGATTTCAGTTATCCGGGAGAACGTCCCGGGAACTATAAACCGGTTGCGAACAAGACCCTGTCTGTCGACCTGAACGGGATGGATACCCTTCGGGTACCTCCGGGCGGTGCCGATACCACCTTCAACGTCCACTGCAACGCCTATTGGTCCATCAAGGGTCTCGTTCCCTTCGTGGACGAAGAGACCGGCGAGACCGGTGAGGAACAGATCAGCTGGATCACTGCCCCGGTCAATGTGTTCGAAGGAGACGG
>CADBPH010000138.1 GCA_902796455.1 uncultured Bacteroidia bacterium | reverse complement strand
GGAGATTCCGCAAGGGGTGCAGGGACGGAGCCTGGCCGAGATGCTGTCCGGGCGGCCCTATCCGAAGGAAGAATTCCAAAGCATCCTCTCGGAGGCCGGCTTCGGCGGGCAGTATATTACGCGGGAAGATGCCACTGATTACCGGAAAGAAGGGGCGCTGGGGGACGGATTGTTCTTCGACGAACTCAACTCGTGGAGCCAGAGCGGCATGATCAGCATGGTCCGGATGGGTGACTGGAAGCTGGTGATGGACATGCAGGGACAGGCCCGGATGTACAATCTCCGGAAGGATCCTTCGGAAATGCACGATTTGTACGGGCGGCGGCGATATGCCCGCAAGCGGGAAAAACTGCTGGAGGAGATGCTGAAATGGGAAATCGCCCTGAATGACCCCATCCCGGTCCCCCGCTCGCGATACCGCTTCAAACGCTACCGGCACAATTACCTGTTTTCTGAATAAATAACCGCGCCATGAAACGATTCTTCCTGTTCATCTTGCTGCTGGCACTCAGCCCGACCGCTTATTCCCAAACCTGCAGGGTCACCTTGAAAGCCCCTGCCGACGTGACGGTCCGCGTTTACAAAGGATTCGGCGACACGCTTTCCGCAGGGAATCCAGTCCTGCGGAAAATGACGATGTATGGCGGGAAAATGAAACATGTCTACGAACTGGAGACAGGAGGCCGGTACCATTTCGTTGCTTCCGGAGAGGGGTATTATACGTTCCATAAGGATTTCCTCGCGGAAAACGGCAAAGCCATCGACGCCGGTCCCGGACGCATGGGGGCGGCAGGCTACGCGCCGGAAAAGGTCTATGCACTGACGGACGAAACGATTGCCAATGCACAGGATATCACCGCCTTGAAACGAAAATACCCCTGGGTGATCACCACCCCTGCCCTGAATCGGAAAAAGGCGGCGCAGGAACATACGACCCAAGAGGAAATCGAGGCGTTCCTGAATGGACTGGACGATCAGGACGACAATCTGTATCTTTTTACACCCGGGCATACAACCCTGGGGAAGAGCCTGTTCCTTGCGGTGTTCAGCACGACGGACCTCAAGGGAAAGAGCCTCGAGGAGGCCGGAGCGGCGTTGGTAGCCAGCGGAAAGCCGACGGTCTACCTGCATGCCCATATCCACGGAAATGAACCGTCCCCCTGCGACGGCGCACTGGCCATGGCAGCTGCCCTGGACGGGCGCTACGGGCGGGAAGTCCTGCCGGAGGTCAATGTCATCATCCTCCCGCGCATCAACGGAGACGGGGCACAGGCCTGGACGCGGGGAACCAGCGTGGCTCCCGACATGAACCGGGACAACCTCCTGGCGGCCAATCCGGAGATCAAGGCGACGCATCTCGTTTATAATCACTTTCTTCCGGAAGTCGTCGTTGACATGCACGAATATGGTGCCTGGCGCAATGCCCTCCGCGACACAGGCTTCCTCGACGATGCCGGCATCACCGTCTCCGGGAACCAGAACAATACCCCGGCGCTCAATGACCTGATGAAGGAGATGATGCGGTATGTCGAATCGGCCGGCGCAGCGGAAGGGCTCCGCTACTGGGAGTACACCCAAGCCGGATATTCCGACCAGTCTCCGCTGCACGCCTCGCATTATTATGCCCTGCGCGGCAGTACGAATTTCCTCGTGGAAACCCCCAATGCCTCGCTGGACAAAGGCGCGACGTTCGCCCGCCGGGTAATGACCCAGTTCTTTGCCGCCAAAGCGCTGATCGCTTTCACCATCGCCCATTCCGACCGGCTGCGCGCAACGGTGGCGGCGGACCGCCAGGCAACGGTCGCCTGCGGAGAAAACGGGACCAATCCGCTGATTCTCAAACATGGACAAAACGAGGAGCCCTACCGGTACACCCGAAAATTCTACGATTTCCGCCGGGGTGAAGTGCTGTGCGATTCGCTTTTCTCCGTGCGCTATTACGAAGTCCCGCTCGTCGTCCGGTCCCGCCCGAGGGCATACCTGATCCCGAAGGACGTCCCGGACGCGGCCCGCATCCTGGAAATTGCCGGGTATAACGGCATTACCTGGTCCGAGGTCGATCCCGGAACAACGATGCGCCTGCGGAAATATGAACCCGGAGAGCCGGATGACAAACTGCATCTGGACCGGCTCGGCCCCGAAAAAACCTATGACTTCCCGAACGGAGCATACCTTTTCCCGATGAACCAGCCTTCCGGTCATGTCCTCGGCATGCTGATGGAGCCGGATTTCTGCAAGACGGACCGGTATCCCATCACCCTGGTCCAGGCGGAGTTGCTGAAGCGGGACCAGATTTATCGCTGTGAACAACCCTTGACTAAATAACCGCGCCATGAAACGATTCTTTCTTTTTACTGCTTGTGCTGCCGCGCTGGCACTTTCTGCCCTTCTGCCCGGAGCAGCCGCGCTTGCACAGGAAAACCAGGTCCTGGTCCGACCGACTGTGGAAGTAGGCCCGATCCGTCCCCTGAACGGAGGAAACAACGCCCCGACCGTACACAACCTGAATTGGTTCAAGGCTGCGCATATTTCTTATGTGCGCACCCATGACGCCATGCTGGATCCCAGCAGCTACGGACGTTACGTTTATGATATCCGTTCGATCTTCCGGGATTTTTCCGCCGATGTGGACGATCCCGCCTCTTATGATTTCTTCAATTCGGACAAAGTCCTCAAACGGGCGCGGGACGCCGGGGAGAAAATCCTGTACCGGCTCGGCCAGACAATCGAACCCGCCCAGAACAAGTATTACATCTATCCCCCTGAGGATTACCTCAAATGGGCGAAAATCTGCGAGCACATCATCCGGCATTACAACGAAGGATGGGCCAACGGCTATCATTGGAACATCGAATACTGGGAAATCTGGAACGAGCCGGACCTGGACCGGAACGGCCGGTGGAAGACCGATCCCCGGTGCTGGGGCGGACCGGACGAGGAGTTCGATAAGTTCTATGCCGTCGTCTCGAAGCATTTGAAAAAGAAGTTCCCGAAATTGAAAATCGGCGGTCCGGGGTTCTCCAACCCCAAAAACGGGGAATGGCTACACCGTTTCCTGAAGGCGACCGCCGACGCAAAGGCTCCCATGGATTTCTTCTCCTGGCATATCTATACGTACACGCCCGAAATCGTGAAGGAACGTTCGGATACAGTGGATGCCGTGCTGGCCAAATACGGATTCAAGGACACGGAATCCATCCTGGACGAGTGGAATTATGTCTGGCATTGGGCGGAAACCACCGAGGAAAACGCCAAGACCCGCCATACAATCAAGGGTGCCGCTTTCCTCGCAGCTACGATGACTGCCTGCCAGAATGAAACCCCGATCCAGGTGATGACCTGCTATGATTTCCGGCCAAACTCCCGCTTCAACCAGATATTTGACGCGACTGACCGGCGGCCGTTGATCGGCTATTATCCTTTCTACGCCTGGGGACAGTTGCTGGAATGCGGGACGCAGGTGAAGACGGAAGAGGATACGCCGGGACTGTATGCCGTAGCGGCCAAGTCTGACACGGGACGGCTGCGGATCCTCGTCAGCCGATATACCCAGGACAACAATGAAGTTTATGGTAAAAAAATCACCATCAAGGTTGAGGGAGTCATCCCGGAAGAAGTCCGCGTTTATCTGGCTGACTCACGCTTCTTCTATTCGGACTACCCGGTCCCGATTGGAAAAGACGGGACCATCACCCTCATGATGGAACCCTGTTCCTTTGCGATGATTGAATTATAAAAAGATGATTATGAAGCATTTCCTTTCTTCGATCCTCTTGACCGGCCTTCTTGCGGCCGCCTGCACCGCGCCCAGTCCGAAATATGCGGACCGGAGCAATGAGCCCCTGACGGATTTCGATTTCCAGAAGCATTGCGACAGGACTTATGAGAATGCGTTGAAGCAGCATGCTTTCGACAAGTTCGGGCCGCGGAAATTCAAGAAATGGCAGAAGACCCTGCGGCAGGATATCCGCCAGATCATCGGCCTGAACACCATCCAGGGGCAACTACCTCATTTCAAGCCTACGGTACGGCAGGTTGACGACGAAGACATCGGATTCGCCAACCGGCAAAACTGGGAGATCTGGACGGAACCGGATGTAAGAATCCCATTCATTCTGATTGTTCCGAAGGAGCGCAAGGAGAAAGCACCCCTGGTCATGACCCCGCACGGGCACAACAAGAACTGGAAGTGCTATGCGGGTATCTACACGTCGGAAAAGGACAGCATCGCCTCCGTGAAAAAAGACCGGAACATGGCCTACAGGTTCGCCCAGCAGGGATTTATCACCCTGGTTCCGGAAGCCCGCGGATATGGTTCGACCATGTTCCCGGATGACGTGGAAAAGGACATGCCTTACTCCTGCCGGGAACTGCTCATGCGCGACCTGCTGGTCGGAAGGACCCCGATCGGGGACCGGTGCTGGGACTTGATGAAGATCCTGGACTGGGCCCTGGAGGCTCTCCCCGTCGATGAAAGGAACATCATCGTCACCGGCAATTCCGGCGGCGGGACACAGGCGGAGTACCTCAGTGCCATCGACGAGCGGGTCACCATGTCCATTCCATCTTCGGCATTCAGCTCCATGGCGGCCAGCTGGGGCGGCGTGCATCACTGTGAATGCGGATACATGCCCGGATTCCTGGATTATTGCGAACTGGGAGATCTGGCCGGGCTGACAGCGCCCCGGAACATCTGCATCATCCAGGGCATTTCCGACCCCACTTCCCTCACGCCCCAGGCAAAAGAGCAGTTCGAGACGACCAAACGGATTTACCAGGCGGCCGGCGCCCCGGACAACTGCACGCTGCACATTGCGGACGGCGGACACCGGTACTACTTCGATGCTGCCCTGGAATACGTCCTGGCCCACCTGAACCCATAGGGGCACGCTGTACGGGATCCGCGCCAAACGCAAAAAATCCTTTTTTTATCGGCGCCATTTGCCTATCTTTGTAGAGAAAGCACTAAATAACCATTGCTATGAGCCAATTGCATGTTATCGACCATCCCATGATCCAGCACAAGCTGACGATTATGCGGGACAAAAAGACCGGATCCAAAGACTTCCGGGAATTGCTCAAGGAAATCGCCCTCCTGATGGGCTACGAGGTGACCCGGGATATTCCGCTCGAGGATATCGAAATCGAGACGCCCCTCTGCCGGACAACCGGAAAAGAGGTTTCCGGCCGCAAGCTCGCCATTGTCCCGATCCTCCGCGCCGGAATGGGCATGGTTGAAGGATTGCAGAATCTGATACCGGTCGCCAAAGTCGGCCATATCGGTCTTTACCGCAACGAGGAAACCCACAACCCTGTGGTTTATTATTGCAAGCTTCCCAAAGACATCCAGCGCCGCATGGTCATCGTGACGGATCCGATGCTGGCAACGGGCGGCAGCGCCTGTGACGCCCTTGCGATGCTCAAGGAAAGAGGATGCAAGAACATCCGGTTGATGTGCCTGGTCGGTGCGCCGGAAGGCATTGCCCGTGTCCAGGCCGAGCATCCCGACGTAGACATTTACCTGGCCGCGGTGGACGACCACCTCAACGAGAACGCCTACATCGTTCCGGGCCTCGGCGACGCCGGTGACCGCATCTTCGGAACGAAGTAAACATCCCTGCTGCACAAGGCATTTACTGCCCTCCTTCCCTGGCCGGAAACCAGGCAGGGAGGGTATTTTTTCACAATACGCATACGGACTGACGTCGTAGTACTTCTCGCCGAGGGGGTCGGGGACGAGCCAGCGGGAGAGAGCGGGACTGTAGTGGCGGGCACCGAAGTCGGTGTAGGGGATACCGAAGTCTGGTGCCTGGTCCTCCTGCCCGGTGAATCTCATTTTATGCGCTTAAAATCCCTTTTATATTTTATATCATTGAATGGTTCGGGCAAAATATCTTTGAAATCGTAATCTGTTGTATCTAATAGACGGTCTTTACTTATTAACAATTTCTTTGGTATAATTGTGAGGTTTGTATCCGCCGTCGTTGTCTTTGATACAATGAAACCGGAAGATCCATCTAATACCTCCATGTCAAGAGATAAAATAAGTGTGTCATTATGAATAGTATATTTACCCAAAATACTTTCATAGATACTCGGACAGTATAATTCAAAGAACTGAGGCCGTGTCCGTAAAAAAATATATGCAGGAGGGATTGGACCTGCATTTACCTCTTCATATGCTACCCAATAAGGCGAATATGTTTGTTTATGGACCGAGCAAGAACTAAGTATAATACAACTGATTATAATAAGCCGAATTTTCATGTTAATTATCCATTTGCATTCTATATGTTCTCCCATTTATTCTAAATGCAGATTTAGTCCGTTCAGAATATTCTGAAGCGCAGAAGGATTGTTGAGTAAAATGGGTGCTAGTTTTGTAGCATCCATTGGACCGTTTTGCAGATTATCATAAATAGCAGGTAAAGAAAATACGCGTGGCCCTCCAAATAATGTCCCTCTTGTATATGCAGATAATTCATCCTCTTTATCATAAAAAGGAGTTCCATTCATCATAAATCCAGAACTGAAATCCCCGTTTCAAATTGATAGGCATGTTTAAGTTCATGAGCCAATGATGCCAATGAATTATCTCCTAACAGTATTTCGAATATACCATTATTAAAATTAAACACCGCACCACTTCTATATTCTCCAATTCCAAAAATAGGTCCCTCAATACTCATTGAGTTATCAGTTCTGATATCATATATCTGGTCAGACAAAGCCAATGTTGCAATCTCTCGTCGAACAGTTTCAAGTTCTTCCGTATTACTGCTAATTTTTTTTATTCGACTTTGAAGCCTCAAAACCTTTCTTTCAGATAATGTTCCTTTGTTAATGCGAGTTTGAATATTGGCAATATAATCTGTGTTCTGCGCTAAGCGATTGTTTATTTCTTCAATCAGCCTATTTACTTGCTTCCATGCAGATTCTGTAAACTCCATTCCCGTAGGGTCAATAAACATCACCGGATTTCCCGCACAATACGCATACGGACTGATGTCGTAGTACTTCTCGCCGAGGGGGTCGGGGACGAGCCAGCGGGAGAGGGCGGGACTGTAGTGGCGGGCACCCATTCACCCGATCATTTGTATAATTCCCCGGCTCCGTCTCAATTCCCCGGCCTTGTCTCAGTCTCCTGCCTTGTCTCAGTTTCCCGCCACAAAATGAAAAAACAGCCGTATTCTTTCATTTCATGGCAGTGTTTTCCGGCATTTTGCCCGATTAGGTGCCACGAAATGAAATACTCCCTGCATTTTTTCATTTTATGGCATGGCGCCACCGCGCCACGTGTGTTGTGGGTAAAATCCTCCTCCTTTTTGTACGCATGGTCCCACCCTTTGATTCGCACTTTGATTTGATCCAAGTTTCGTTACTGTACCATTGCAGTCAGTCCGTATCATGGCCGTAAGTTCGTTAAGTGGCAGTAAGATACGGAGAATAATTGGAAGAAAACAATCAGAAACTGGAGAAATAACGAAAAACGCCCTTTCCTTTACGAAAATTATCCGGTCCGAGCGGAGATTATCCGCTATTTTTATCCAGTTCGTGAAATTCGGAAAGATAATGAAGCGGATTTGGGTAATTATCATCACTTGCTTACTGGCCGTCAACGGCCTCGCTCATCCGTCCTTTGAAATCAGGGACGGGAAATTTTGGAAAGACGGAAAGGAAATTTATCTGATTGGCGGAGAGTTGCATTATCCCCGCATTCCCCGGGAATATTGGCGGCACCGCATCCGCATGGCAAAGGCCATGGGGATCAACACGTTGTCCACCTACGTTTTCTGGAATGCCCATGAGCCCGAACCCGGGAAATGGGATTTCAGCGGGATGAATGACATTGCCGAATTCATCCGGATTGCCGGCGAGGAAGGTCTGATGGTCCTGCTGCGGCCCGGTCCCTATGTCTGTGCAGAATGGGACTACGGCGGCCTGCCCTGGTGGCTGCAGACCATCGAGGGACTGGAAATCCGGCAAGATAATGAGGCCTATCTCGAACGGGTACGCTCCTATCTCACCCATCTTTATGACCAGGTAAAAGACCTGCTGTGCACGAAAGGCGGGCCCATCGTCATGGTACAGTGCGAAAACGAATTCGGATCGTTCTATCTCCAGTGCCCGCAGATTCCCCAGGACAGCCACCATGCGTACATGGGGAAACTCCACCAGATGATGAAAGAGATCGGATTCAATGTTCCGTTCTATACAGCGGACGGGGCGAAAAAAATCCACGGCGGACAAATTTCCGGCGTTCTGACCGGCGTAGACGGCGAGCGGGTTCCGGAAAAAGTCCGGGAGGCCATTGATGTCTATCATCCGGGCGGACCGTATTTCATCGCCGAATTCTACCCGGGCTGGCTGGCGCACTGGGGCGAACAATTCCCGATCCGGGAGGCCGACGTCATTGCTTCCTATGTGGAACGCTATATCCGTGAAGGGATTCACTTCAACTTCTTTATGATCCACGGCGGGACGAATTTCGGATTCACCAGCGGGGCCAATTATACTTCCCGGAAAGATTTGCAGCCGGACCTGACCAGTTACGATTACAACGCGCCGATCAACGAGGCGGGACAGGCGACGGAAAAATACCACCTCCTCCGGAACACCATCGCGCAGGGACTCGGCGTCACGCTGCCGGAGCCGCCCGAACCGACCCCTGTCATCGGAATCGACCGGATTCCGCTCGAGCGCAGCTGCGATGTCCTGGACCATCTGAAACAGGCAAAACCGGTCATTGATGACCGGCCGCTCGACTTTGAAACCCTGGGCCAAGGGCATGGTTATGTGCTCTATTCCAGACATTTCAACCAGCCCGAAAAAGGTACCTTGCGCATCCCGGGGCTGCGCGATTACGCCGTCATCTACATCGACGGGGAAAAAGTCGCGGAACTGAACCGGATTCTCAACCAATACGAAACGCCGATCGATATTCCCATCGGTTCGACCCTGGATATTTTGGTAGAAAACTTAGGAAGAATTAACTTTGATGCAAAGATCCTGGATAACCACAAAGGAATAACCGCACCGATAACCATCGACAACGAAGAAGTCGTCGGCGAATGGCAAATGAGACGGCTTCCGATGGACAAGATGCCCTGCCCCTCAGACGGTTGGGACTTCGGTGACCCTGTCCGGAAAGGCCGGCCGTGCGTCTACATCGGCACGTTCAAGCTCCGGCACACCGGCGATACGTTCCTGGACATGTCTGACGCAGGAAAGGGAATCGTGTTCATTAATGGGCACAACCTCGGCCGGTATTGGAATGTCGGCCCGCAGCAGACTTTGTACGTTCCGGGAGCCTGGCTGAACAAAGGCAAAAACGAAATCGTTGTCTTCGAGCAGCTGGGAGAAACCCCGCTCCAGCATTTGAGCACACGGAAAGAACCGATTTTGACAGAACTTAGAATAAAATGACCATGAATAAACACCCGCTCTTCGGAGCCCTCATCCTGACTGCAACTGCACTCCTGTCAGCCTCTTGCGCGAAAGGACCGGATGTCGATCTGATCCTCAAGTATAAAGACGGGAAGGATACGACCTATGCCATGACCCTGAAGCCCTATGCCAGCGGCGTGGACAAAGGGAAAGACTGTT
>CADBPH010000137.1 GCA_902796455.1 uncultured Bacteroidia bacterium | reverse complement strand
TGTCTCCCGGATTATTCTTCTGCGGGTTTGAGGGTCGAGTAGACGTTGGTGACGTCTTCGTCGTCTTCGAGGAGCCCGGTCAGTTTGTCGAGGGTCGCGCGCTGCTCGGGGGTGACATCCTTCAGGTCTACATTCGGAATCCGCTCGAAACCACCGGAGATCAGTTCATAACCATTCTCTTCGATGTATTTCTGGATGGCTCCGTAGGCGGTGTAATCGCCGTAAATGTTGATTTCAACCGTCACGTTCTCGTCCTCATCCTCGACCTCCTGCTTGAAGACCTCGTCAGCTCCGAAGTCAATCAGTTCGAGCTCCAGTTCTTCGATATCAATCGGTTTGGCCGGATCTTCCTTGATGCGGAACACGCATTTGTGGTCGAACATGAAGCTGACGCTGCCGCTGGTCCCCAGCGAACCGCCGCATTTGGTGAAATAACTGCGGACATTGGCCACCGTACGGGTGTTGTTGTCCGTCGCTGTCTCCACGAGGTAAGCAATGCCGTAAGGGCCGTATCCTTCGAATACAACCTCCTTGAAATCACCTTGTTTGCTCTCCGTGGCCTTCTTGATGGCGCGTTCGATGTTCTCTTTCGGCATCTGTTCGCTGCGGGCTTCTGCCATCAGCGCGCGCAGACGCGGGTTTCCGGTCACATCCGGGCCGCCCTGCTTGACAGCGATGGTAATTTCCTTGCCCAGCTTGGTGAATACCTTGGCCATGTGGCCCCATCTCTTGAGCTTCCGCTCTTTCCTGAATTCAAACGCTCTTCCCATGGTCGGATCCCTTATTTGGCAGGTTTGTTCTCGATGCGGGTAATGTACTTGTCAATATCGTATCCTTCAACGGATTGCGGATACTGATCCTTGATCTTCTTATAGAAGCCCAGTGCTTTTTCGTCCTGACCGAGTTCTTCGCAGGTAACGCCGGCTTTCAGCAGATAGGTGGCGGCAAACATGTCGTCGGCCCGAGCTGCCGCTTTCTCAAAATACGGGACAGCCTCGGCGTATTTCTCCAGCGCGACAAGCGCGTCTCCCTGGCAGGCGAGGGCGCGGGCGGCGAGGATCGGGTCCTTGCCGTTATACTTCTTCAGGGAAGCGAGGGCGGCCTCGTAGTTTCCGGTCATGTACTGGCAGATTCCTTCATACATGTAGACTGCCTTGCCGGCTTTGCTGCCATATTCCTTGACAATGTCCGCGAAACCAAGGGCGTTTCCGTCGCCGTTCAGGGCAATCTCATAATTGCCGGCGCGGAAAGCGGCTTCGGCCGGGAACATCTGCTCGCGGGCTTCTGCTTTCTTGGGTTCCATGATGAACCGCTGCCAGGCGAGGATGAGGAGGCCGATGACGACAAGGGCACCGAGGGTTCCCCAGATGATCTTCTTGTTCTCATTGAAGAATTTCTCTACGGCGGAGACTCTTTCTTCCACTTTCTCCTGCTGCAGTTTTTCCTGTTCTGTAAGTTTTGCTTTTGCCATATTCCAATAATTTTATTTGTATCAAGGGTTGTCGTCCGGTTCTTTCACTTCGGGTGAAGTTCACTCCCGGACAGACTGCAAATTTAGTAAAAAAATACAGAAGAAAGCAAAAACAGGTTATTATTTATATTATTCAGTCATTCGCAAAAGCGAAAGTTAAATTTATTATATTTGCGTTTGTTATGCCTGTGCTCAAAAGAATCGTTGTCCAGGACTTCCGGAATATCGCGCTGGGGGAACTGGCTTTCTCCCCGAACATCAACTGTGTCTCGGGGAATAACGGGGAGGGAAAGACCAATCTCATGGACGCCATTTATTACCTGTCCATGACCAAAAGTGCTTTCTCTGCCTCGGACCGGTACAATTTCCGGTATGGCACGCAGCAATTCTCCCTGTCCGGGCTCTATGCCATGGAAAACGGCCTGGAAAGCCGCATCTCCATTCAGGTGTCCTCCGGGGGAGAAAAGAAACTGCGCCGGGACGACAAGGCGTATGGCCGGATTTCCGAGCATATCGGGGTCGTTCCCGTCGTGCTGGTTTCGCCCGCCGATACCGCCCTGGTCAGTGAATCCGGCGAGGAGCGCCGCCGGTTCCTCAATGGCGTCCTCTCCCAGCTGGACCGGGAATATCTGTCCAATATCCAGCAGTATAACCGCCTGTTGATGCAGCGGAACCGCATGCTGAAGGATTTCGGGGTGGACCTGGATTTGCTGGATGTCCTGGATGCCCGGATGGCCCTGCACGCGGATGTCGTCTACCGGGCCCGCCGTCGGTTCATTCAGGAACTGGGGCCGGTGATCTCGCGGTATTACGGACTGCTCTCCTCTTCCGGGGAGGCCGTATCGGCCGCATATGCTTCGGACCTGGACAAAGGGCCTCTGGACGAACTCTTCCGGGCGAACCGGGAGCGGGACCTCTTCCTGAAATATACTTCGGCCGGGATCCAGCGGGATGATCTCTTGTTTGAATTGGACGGGCATCCGATCCGGCGCTGCGGCTCCCAGGGGCAGCAGAAGACCTTCCTGGTTTCCCTCAAATTCGCCCAGTATGACCTGATGAAACAGGATTACGGGTTCCCTCCGATCCTGCTGCTGGACGATGTGTTCGACAAACTGGACATGGAGCGGATTTCGCACCTGCTCGCGCTGGTCGCCGGCAATGATTTCGGCCAGATATTCATTACGGACAGCAATAAAGTCCGGATGCAGGGGATTGTCGACAGCATCACGCGGGACCGGGCTTATTTCGAGGCCCGGGGCGGCGTTTTTACGGCATTATGACCATGAGGGAAAACAGCAGGCAGCCGGGGTATGCAACAATCAGCCGGAAAGAGGCGCAGCCCATGGAAGAACTTGTCCGCGGGTACATCCGGGAGATGAAACTCTCCGCCGGATTGTCCCGGCAGCGGGTTTTCCATACCTGGGATGCGGTGACCGGGGCGGGCAGCATGACGATCGGAAAGTTTTTCAAAGACGGGACATTGTACTGCACGCTCTCTTCGTCGGTGCTCCGCAGTCAGCTCTTCTTGCAGCGGGAGGAGATCCTCCGGCGCATGAACGCCCTTTTGCAGGAGGACCCGCTCTTTGATGCCGCGGACGGCGGGTATGTACGGAAATTGGTATTGAAATAGCTTCTGGATCCATGGAGCGGAAGAAGATAAAAATTGTTGTCGATCAGGCAGTTCCTTTTCTGAGAGGCGTCTTCGATCCTTATGCGACTGTCGTTTACAAGGAGGGGGCCTTGATCGGGCGTGAGGATGTCCGCAATGCGGATGCCCTGATTGTCCGGACTCGGACCCACTGTGGCCCCGCCCTGCTGGAAGGGTCTGATGTCAAGATCATTGCGACGGCCACCATCGGGACGGACCATATCAACATGCCCTGGTGCGATGCACACGGAATCCTGGTCCGCAATGCGGCGGGCTGCAATGCCGGCGGGGTCATGCAGTATGTGTTTTCCGCTTTGTACGGGGCGGCATCCCGCCGCTGCATCAACTTGGACGGGGCCGTCATGGGCATCGTCGGGGTCGGGAATGTCGGTCGCCGGGTCGAACAGATGGCGCGCCATCTCGGATTCAAGATCCTCCGCTGCGATCCGCCGCGGGAACAGGCGGAGGGATCGCATGGTTTCTGCAGCCTGGATTACTTGTTGAAGCATGCCCAGATTGTAACCCTCCATGTCCCGTTGGATGAAACGACGCGGAATATGGCGGATGCCGCTTTCTTCAAGAAAATGCGGCCGGGAACCATTTTTATCAACGCTTCCCGGGGGGAGGTTGTTGATGAGAATGCGCTCAAGAAAGTCGTTCCGCGGTTGGGCGCCGTCATTATCGATACCTGGCGGAATGAACCGGATATCGACCGGGAACTGCTGGAAATGGTGGATATCGCGACCCCGCACATTGCCGGTTATTCTTATCAGGGAAAGCAGAACGGCACCTCGGCGGTCGTACGCGCGGTCGCCCATTATTTCGGAATCACGCCGCTGTATGAGTTTTTCCCGCCGACAGACGTTCCGCAGAACGAAGCAGTCAAGCTGGATCTGCGCGGAAAGTCCCAGGGCGAGATCGCCTCTGTTTTCCAGTATAATTATCCGGTATTTACGGACGATTTCATGTTCCGGCTGGATCCGGGTGGTTTTGAACGCCTGCGGACCGAATATAAATACAGGCGCGAAGTATTTGTGGATTAATGTTTTAATCGAATCGGATATGTTCTCACAAAAGGATATCAGGCAGATTACCGACCGTGGAACAACGGTCAAGAAGGTGCTCTCGCAAGTGGACCGTCTCGGGAAGGGTTTCCCGTGGATGAAGATTGTTTCTCCGGCTACGCCCGAACGGGGGATCCAAGTGCTGGACGAGGCTGCCTGCGAGCGGGCTGTCCATTATTATGAGCAGGCGAAAGTGCAGGGGAAATGCAAGTTTGTCCCTGCTTCGGGGGCCGCTTCCCGGATGTTCAAAGATATATTCTCCGGCTTGGAGACCTTGCGGGGCGGCGGTGATGTCGAAAAGGGATCCGCGGTGGACACCCTTGCTTCCAACATCAAGTCCTTTGCGTTTTACGATCCCGCCCTGTTCGGGGAACCGGCCGATACGCGGGAGTACCGGCTCAAGGCGGCTGCCGCCTTGCTGGAAGCGGACGGACTGGGATATGGGAGCAAGCCCAAGGGGGTTCTGGATTTCCACCGTTATCCCGACGAGGTCCGGACGGCATTTGCCGAGCACCTGGTAGAAGCCCAGGAGTACATGCGGAATCCGGACGGAACGGCGCAGTTGGTCGTCACCATTTCTCCCGAACACCGGCCCCTGTTCGAGGCGGCATTGGAAAAGGTCAAGGCTGCCTATGAGGAGAAATATGGCGTAACGTATGCTGTTACATTCACTTATCAGGATAAGGCGACGGATACGGTTGCCGTCGACCCGAAAGGCCGCCCTTTCCGGAAAGAAGACGGCTCCCTGCTCTTCCGTCCCGCGGGCCATGGAGCCTTGATTTACAATCTGAATGCCCTCGACGCAGAACTGGTCTCCATCAAGAATATCGACAACGTCGCTGCAGAACGTTTGCTCGGGGTGACGGCCCGGTACAAACGGGTCCTGATGGGGGTCTGCCTGGAATTGCGGGACCGGATTTTCACCTATCTCCGCGCCTTCGACCAGATGCAGGATCCTGCCAGTGAAGACTGCCGCCGCTTGTGCGACAAGGTGGAAGCATTCCTGGACAAGGAGTTGTGCATCCAGCTTCCGCTAACAACCGATCCGGCTGCCCGGCTGGCAATGCTCCGGTCTAAACTGGACCGTCCGGTGCGTGTCTGTGGGATGGTCCGGAACCAGGGAGAACCCGGGGGAGGACCTTTTGTCGTTGCCGGAAAAGACGGCTCATCTAATCTGCAAATTCTTGAAAGCGTGCAGATTGACATGCGTGAAGCCCGTTCGCAGTCTATTCTGGAGCGGTCCACTCATTTCAACCCCGTCGACCTGGTCTGCTGCCTGAGAAACTACAAGGGCGAAAAATTCGATTTGCTCTCTTACGTAGACGAGGATGCGGGCTTTATCAGCTCCAAGAGCTATCAGGGACGTGAACTCAAAGCCTTGGAATTGCCCGGGCTGTGGAACGGGGCGATGAGTGACTGGAACACCCTCTTCGTCGAGGTTCCCCTGGAGACGTTCAATCCTGTCAAGGTGGTGCTGGATTTGCTCCGCCCTGCGCATCAGGTATAATATTCTTCTTTAATAATCGATCCTCCCTGAAAAAAATCCAAAATTTTTTCAGGGAGGTCTTGTTTATTCGCGAAACATGCTTATCTTTGCAGTGTACTATTAAACTAATACACGACAACTATGATTCATGTTCAAGATCTCGCGTTCAGTTACGGGAGCATTCCGGTTCTGAAAAATATCTCGCTGACCCTCGAAGAGGGGAAGATTTACGGGCTGCTGGGAGAAAACGGCGTGGGGAAGACCACCCTGCTCACGCTGCTCTGCGGCCTGAAAGAAGTGAACAAGGGGATAATCGAGGTGGATGGGGTCCGCCCGTTTTCCCGCCGTCCTGATTTCCTGGAGCAGGTGTACTATCTGCCCGATGACGTGGCGCCGCTTCCTGTCTCCGCGCTGTCCTTCGCCCGCAATACCGGCCGGTTCCGTCCGAATTTCAATATGGATGTTTTCCGGGAAGTCATGCGGGAGTTGGAAACCGATCCGGAAAAGAAGATGAACAAGATGTCCGCCGGTCAGCTCAAGAAGACCTATATCTCGTTTGCGCTGGCATCCCGGGCCAAGTACCTGTTCCTGGACGAGCCGACCAACGGGCTGGACATTCCTTCCAAGGCGCAGTTCCGCAGTGCCCTCATGAAATATACGGATGAGCAGGCAACCATCGTCATTTCGACGCACCAGGTGCGTGACTTGGAGAACATCATCGATCCGATCATTATCCTGGACCGGCAGGATGTCCTTCTGAATGAAGACCTTGCCCGGATTACCGAGAAACTGTACTTCGACTATGGCACGACGCTGCATCCGGATTCCCTGTACAGTGAGCAGATCCCCGGCGGCTTCATCCAGGTGTATCCGAATGCGGAAGGGTTGGAAAGCAAAGTGAACGTGGAGGCGCTCTTCAATGCCGTCCATGCCAATAAAGAATTGATTAAAAAGATGTTTGACCGTAAATAGGAGGAATCGTCATGACTCATGTATTTCAATTCAGCCGCTTCGGCAAATATTTCGTCTATGAACTGAACCGCCTCAGGAACAACTTTGGCGTGAGCCTGCTGGCGATGGGCATCCTGCCCTTGATTGTTTATGTTTTCTCCGGCATCCTGAAAATGTTCTCCGGCAGTTTTTCTCCGGTCGTCATGGGACAGGAAGGCAGGATTTCGTTATATTGCTTTGCCACCTTGTTCCTGGTGATCGCATTCCCGTCGAAAGTCTGGGGTAACCTGACGGAAAAACATGCCGGGAGCGAATACCTGATGATCCCGGCCTCGCGTCTGGAAAAATTCCTGTCCATGATGCTGGTGGCCCTGGTCGTGGTTCCGCTGGTTTTCAATGTGCTCTACCTGTCTTCGGACGCCCTGCTCTGCGCCCTGTTCAAGGATTGCGGCGAACCCTTGGTTTCTCTGCCGTCCAAACTGAATGCCTTGCTCGCCGAGGATGGCACGCTGCGCCTTGTCGGCGGCGGATTCTGGATCGGCTACATGGTGCTCGTGGGGAATATCCTGCTTTTCTTGCTGGGGGCCCTGTTTTTCAAGAAGGCGAAACCGGCGAAAACCATCCTCTGCATGTTCATGCTGTCCATCCTGGGTGCCTTGATTATCCGCCTTGTCGCCGGCCCTGAATTCATGTCGCTGGAGAATGATGTCCGGATGCGGGATTATATCATGAAGCACCCGGAGTTTTCCGTCAATCTGCTCCTGCACCTGTCCCTGACGCTGCCGGCAGTGGTGTTGGCCGTGCTTACCTGGTTCAGGCTTAAATATCTGAAACACTGATTTATATTTTGCCTCATCGAAAGCTAAACACGAATACCATGGAATTCGACAACAATCGACCGATATATCTGCAGATCGGAGATGTCCTCTGCGACCAGATCCTGTCCGGGGTCCTTGCCCCCGGGGAGCGGATTCCTTCTGTCCGTGAGTACGGCGCGCAAGTCGGTGTGAACCCCAATACGGTCATGCGTACGTACGAACGGCTGACCAGCGACGGCATCATTTTCAACAAGCGCGGGATCGGCTATTTCATCAGCCCGGATGCTCCGCAGCGGGTGTTGGAAAACGAGCGGGAAAAGTTTTATGCGGAGGAACTCCCTGCTTTCCGCAAACGGATGAAACTGCTGGGGATAGCGGAATCCGCCATTTTTAGTGATACTTCAAGTGAAAAATAGTAGAATTATAGTCATGAAAAAGATAGTTATATTCTTCGCTGTTCTGTCCGGACTGCTGCTGACGGCTTCCTGCTATGTCCGGATTGATGAAAGCAAACTCATTGAAAAAGGTTATGACGGGACACGCAGCATGCGGACCGACAGCCTTCCTGCATTCAAGGGTATCCAGCTGAACGGGTCCATGGATGTCCTGTACCACCAGACAAAGGGCGCTCCCCGGGCGGAAGTCTGGGCGTCGGATCCCATGCTTCCCCGGATGAAGTGCGAGGTGGATGACGCGGGCATCCTGCAAATCTACCTGGAGGATACCGGATTCTCTGTTTTTCAAGGAGAATTGTTCGTGGAGGTGTATGGCGGGGAGCTGGAAAGCGCGCAGGTCAAAGGCTCCGGTGACATGGAGATTGAATGCCTCACGGGCGATCTGCTGCAGGCGAGCGTCGCCGGTTCCGGGGACCTGCGGGTGATGAAACTTTCCGGAAACCGGGTGGATGCCTCCTTGGCCGGTTCGGGAGACATGTCGCTCTTCGGGATTGCGTGTCAGGATCTTTCGGTACGCGTTGCCGGTTCCGGCGATGTGACCGTGAAGGGGAAGGCGGGAAAGGCTTCGCTTGCCGTGTCCGGTTCGGGAGACATCCACGCCGGGCAGCTCTCCTGCGAGAATGTCAGCCAGTCCGTATCCGGCTCGGGAGACATTGAGCGGTAAGGAAACCGGATTGTTGAAAAACGCACGCCTGCGCGTGCGTTTTTTCGTTATGATTGTTTGTGTTTCAGCAAAAAAGGGTTACATTTGCAGACGTGTCTGACCTGAACCTGGTGTAAATCCCTATGCCAGATGAGTTTTCGTAAAATACGTCTTTATTTGTCCCTCTTTGCTGCAGTCTGCATGGCGGCCTGTACGAAAAGTGTTCCGCCGGTAGATCCGATGCTGCTGGAAACGGCCCCTGACCTTTTCGTCGTAGGGTCTGTTTCAGATGCGGAGACATTCTTTCCCCTGAATGGGATCATGTTGGTGGTCGAGGCTGGCCGCCAGGCGGGGAAATCCGGTTTTACCCCGAGTTTCGCCGATACTTCCTATACGGACAGCAAGGGAATTTTCGAAATGAAAGTCCCGTACCAGTCTTCGTTGCGCTACAGGCTGCGGGCGGTCGATGCGGACGGGTTGAACAACGGCGGGGAATATGAATCTAAAGAAGCCGATGTGAAGATCGAACCGGAAAGTACGTCTTACAACGGCTACGCAAATGTTTACTTCGTGGAAAGTAAACTCTATCTCAGCAAAAAGAAATAATCAAGGAATCAGTCCAGTTCGGGATGGCCGCCGGAGTCGCGCCATTGTTTCGGCGTGCACCCGCTTTTCTGCCGGAATTGGCGGTGGAAATTAGAACGGTCCCGGAATCCGGCGATTGCCGCAATCTCGGCAATGCTTTTATCCTGGTTTTCAAGTAGTTCTTTCTTGACGAACGCAATCCGCATGCTGGATTTCCAGGTGCGGAAATCGTCTCCGACATGGTCCCGGAAATACGCGAGGGTTGCGGCATGGGTCATCCCCATGGCGTCCCGGACATCTTCCATGGAAAGGTCCGGGAAATGGATCCCCGTTTGGAAATACCATGCCTGGATCCGCTGGTCCATCTCGGAGAAGCCGGGATGGCCGGAAAGAGCCGGCAGGGGGACGGAATCGTCTATGTCGGGGACGAAGGAGACTTCCGGCGTCTGGCATACGCCGAATAAGAATAGTTTCAGGTTGTCTTGAAAAGGGAGGCGCAGGAGCATTCTCCTCAGCGCCTCCCGGTTAAATTGCAGATTCATGCGGATTGTTTACCAGCCGAGTACGTATGCGAAAATGAGCGGGGCCACGATGGTTGCATCAGACTCCACGATGAACCGGGGCGTGTCGGGAGACAACTTGCCCCAGGTGATTTTCTCGTTCGGAACGGCGCCGGAATAGGAACCGTAGGAAGTGGTACTGTCGGAAATCTGGCAGAAATACGCCCAGAGCGGGGTGCCCTTCCAGCCGAGATCCTGTTCCATCATCGGAACGCAGCAGATCGGGAAGTCACCGGCGGTGCCGCCGCCGATCTGGAAGAAGCCGACTCCGGCACCTTCGGAATTCTTCTTGTACCAGTCTACCAGGAACATCATGACTTCCACGCCCTGGATGACGAGGTTGGGCTCATATTCGCCCCGGATGACATGGGCCGTGAAGATGTTGCCGGTGGTGCAGTCTTCCCATGCCGGGCAGATGATCGGGATGTTCTTTTCGCAGGCTGCGACCACCCAGCTGTCCTTCGGGTCGATCTCATAGTACTGCTCGAGCACGCCGCTGCGGATCATCTGATAGATGTATTCGTAAGGGAGATAGCGCTTTCCTTCGGCCTTGGCCTTATCCCACACATCCACGAGGTGTTTTTCCAGACGGCGGAACGCTTCTTCTTCCGGGATGCAGGTATCGGTAACGCGATTGTAATGGTTGTCAAGGAGTTCCTGTTCCTGGGCAGGGGTGAGGTCGCGGTAGCCCGGTACGCGGTAGTAATGGCTGTGGGCGACGAGGTTCATGATGTCTTCTTCGAGATTGTTGGCCGAGCAGCAGACGAAAGAGATCTTGTCCTGCCGGATCATCTCGGCGAGCGAAAGTCCGAGTTCCGCCGTACTCATGGCACCGGCCATGGCCAGAAACATTTTGCCGCCTTTGTCCAGCAGGTCTTCATACGCCTTGGCGGCATCCACGAGCGCCGCGGAATTGAAATGGCGGTAGTGGTGGGTAATGAACTGAGAAATAGGTCCTTTTTCCATTTTCTTTAACCGAATTAGTGTTCTTTCCGGCTGCGATTCCGCTCCGGGCAGGATCCAAGCAGCCGAATGTTTGGCAAAATTAAGGATTTATGCCTAAATTTGCAATCCGCCTGAACAGGAATTCTGTTCTTCCGGTGATATCGTAACTGCTTCAAATACGTTCAGAATCTATGTTCGAGAATCTCAGCGAGAGACTGGAAAGGTCTTTCAAAATACTCAAGGGTGAAGGAAAAATCACGGAAATCAATGTTTCCGAAACCGTCAAGGATATCCGGAGGGCCCTGTTGGACGCGGATGTCAGCTACAAGGTGGCGAAGGAGTTCTGCGACCGGGTAAAGACCCAGGCCCTGGGCCAGAATGTGCTGACGGCGGTCAAGCCGCAGCAGATGATGGTGAAAATCGTCCACGACGAACTGGCTGCCTTCATGGGC